>JAFGVF010000268.1 GCA_016938155.1 Candidatus Cloacimonadota bacterium | reverse complement strand
ATGCCAATGCGATGAAGTTCTTTAGAATGAAATAGTTTTCTATGTGGTAAAATAAAGCGAAACAGCCGGTGTAATGCCGGCTGTTTTGCATTGTAACACAATTCTCCTGAATTGTGATTGGGGGATAATAATACAACTCAGGTTTTCATGTAGATCAGTTCCAAATTCCCTTAACCTCCACTTTCAAGTGGGGGTAGGAACGAGAAAAAATAGATATAACTGCTTCAGCAGTTTCCTGAAGTTTTATAGATGATAAACCGCTGAAGCGGTTACAATTAAAATGTAATTCTTAGCCACCAACTGAAGTTGGTGGTTTGGGGGATAATAAACCAAACAACTCAGGAGAGTTGTCCCTACTTCAGCAATTCATATATCTGCTCAAATATATATCCGCAGTGGATACGATTGGTTAAATCCACCTTCTCAACATCTATTTCCAGGATTGGTCCTTTATGGAAACCGTAATTGACTACATCATTTTGATAAGTTTTATACCACTCATTCAGATTCCTGATTTCAGCATTACTCCATCCGCCTTCTGTTTCCATCTCCCGACCTCGTTGCTGTATACGACTCCAGGCGAGTTTAGCACTGCCTTTTAGGATGATTAGAAGGTCAGCCGAGGGAAGTGTTCGGTTCACCTCTTTAAACTCTGTAATGAGCTGATTCAGCTCATCAGGTGTAAGCAATCCGTCTTTCTCGAATTGATAGCAGAAGACAAGCAGGTCCTCAGCCAAGGAACGGTCTTTGATGTAACTGCTGTCTCCGCTCTTTCCTTTGAGTCTCTGTTTACTCCTCATCTTGAGGAAATGTCGTTGTAACTCAAAGCAATACTTCTTCTTATTACCGAGAAACTTCTCCAGTAACGGGTTCTCTTCCGGGGCTTCATATAGCCCCTTTAATCTCAAGGAACGCTCCATAACAGCTGTCAGGGTGGATTTACCGAGTCCCACATTGCCGGCTACGGTAATAAGCTTGGGATTTTGTGCTAAGTACTCTTCCAGTTTTCTCTCAGCATCAATAGCCTTGAGAGTTGCCTTTGTCTGTGGAAGTCGGACCCATTATCAGATACCGGGAGAACTAACTCTCAAATCAAGGGTCTTCACTTTATCTGCAATTGCATCAATCGTCTTCTTGAGAAAGGAATCCTTACTCAGGTCATTCTTCTTATTGGCATCAATAACAAGAACCGGACACTCCACATAGCGATGGGTGTATTCTTCGTAAAGTTCATTCAGCAGTTCCAGATAATCCCGGTCAATGCTCTTCTCGCTCTCTCTACCTCTACGGGCAATTCTCTCCACCACCGTATCGACATCTGCTCGTAGATAAACGACCAAATCAAGTGGGTTAATCTTCTCTGTCATCAGGTGGAAGGTACGGGAATAAGTACGGAATTCTGCCTCTGTCATGTTATTGAGAATCCTCTGTGCCTTTCCGAAGATATGATAATCCTCGTGCAGGGTACGGTCTTCGAGCACAATACCTCTACAGTTCATAATCTTTATCTGACGGTCGAGTCTGCCGTTGAAGAACTCGTTCTGTGCCATAAAGGCATATTTTACAGGGTCTTTATAAAAGGCATCCAGCACAATGGGGTCGAACTCCTCCTGAAAAGCGTAAACATCTTCTATTGTCTCTCTGTCAGGATATACTTCCAGAAGTTTGTACTTAAGCGGTTCTGAGCTAGCTGCCTTGACGAGGGTCGATTTGCCGACTCCAATATTGCCTACTATTGCTATTCTGATATTTTCCATAATCTGCCTTTATAGTGTTTTCCGCCTGATTCCCATGATAACGGGAAGTCTCGGGTTTTTATTGTTATCATCACTGATGTAAGTTCCTAATTCATAACTACCTATTTTCCGGATAGTAGAAGCATCGTTCTCAAAATACAAGGTTGCTTCCGAGCCTTTGCCGGTCAGCATCAATTCTTGTATATCCAACGAGAGACATAGAAGCATGCTGCCTATCTTCTCGAAATCATAAGGAGAACGGGAGAAGAAGAAGAGGATATTGCCTTCCCCGTCAAGCCCCACAGCTGAGAAACTGGCAGTATTCTCAACTGGTACCGGTAGAGCTGTACCCTCATGAATGAGTCCGATGCCTTGCACAGCAATCTTATAGTCTTTCAGGGTCTCTTTATATTCAGGATCAGTCGTAAGGACAAAGTTGTACTGCTTATCATTTTCATCCCATGGCTCAAAGAGTATCATCATACTCATATCGGGATTGAGAAAGCGTTTCCTGACATTTTTCCTGATTTGCAAATAACCTTCCGGCGAAGTACCATCTTCTTTGAAGAAGCAGGCATTGCTGACCACAACAAGGTTGAATAGTGATGCCCAACGGGATGCTTCGAGCCTTTTACTGCCCGTCTTATCCGCCATGACAGGTTTCAGTTGATAGGGGAGGGGGTCGATTTTGATAACGGTAACCTTACTATCATTCACGAAGGATTCTTCAGGCATCTCCATATCGGAATAATAGATGGCATTATCCAGCTTAAGCCAGATATATTCTCCTTTATCCAAACCGGACAGCGAGATTACAGTTAGCAAAACAAACAGGATTGGGAGTATGATTTTATTCATTACACATCCTTTCAGGTTAATTTGAAAGGTACTATATGGGAGCAGTTGTTGTTGTAAAGGAATTTTGTGGTTTTAAAGAAAAAGCCTGTTATTTGAGGGGGTGATTCTCTCGTTCCAAGCCCCAGCTTGGGAATGGAATGTAAGGTTACTAAGCAGGGGCTTAGT
>JAFGVF010000267.1 GCA_016938155.1 Candidatus Cloacimonadota bacterium | reverse complement strand
GCTTTTCAGATTAACCCGCTTGGTATGTGGGAAGATGGCGGACCGGCTTTTGATACGGGTTTGACCGGTAGAAAAATAATCGTTGATACTTATGGTGGTTGGGGCAGACACGGTGGTGGAGCCTTTTCCGGAAAAGACGCAACCAAAGTTGACCGAAGTGCCTGCTACATGGCAAGACATATTGCTAAGAGTATTGTTTACTCTGAAATTGCAGATGAATGCGAAGTACAATTCGGCTTCGTAATTGGGGAATCACAGCCAATTTCTCTAATGATTGATACCTTCGGAACCGGTGATATTCCCGAAGACGAGATTATCAAACATGTTAGAGAGAACTTTGACCTCTCCGTCAAAGGTATAATCGAATATCTTGATTTAAGAAAACCCATATTTACTCAAACAGCTGCCTATGGTCATTTTGGAAGAGATGACCTTAATCTGCCGTGGGAAAAACCAATAAAGATAAATTTATAAAATGAAAGTCTCCTCAGTTTGGGGAGACTTTTTTCTTGACTTCATTAATAAAAGCAACAAACTCACATTACAAATTGGAGGTGTGTAATGAAACTTGATAATTTGAAGCAATATCCGTTCAATACAACACTTATGGGTACTATCAAAGGTATATTTCAATACTATGGGTATCAATACAGTGATGCCTTTATCTTCGGTGGTACCGGGCATGCTTTCTTAATCAATATCCATGAACAGCTCTGTCCAAGCAGTCCCTATTGCTGGAACAGCACCGGATTCGTGAACCTTATGAAAAACATGGGAGTAGAGCAAATAGACTTAGGTTTCTTTATGCAGAAAAGCTCATTAATTGCCAGAAAAGAGATTCAAGATAAGATAAAGTCCCTGCTAAAGAAAGGTGTTCCTTGCTCCTTGTTAAATATGGAAAATCAGCTTGTTTACGGCTTTAATGAAGAGGTATTACTCACTTCCCAGCCCTGGGAATGCTCTCCCGAATTCCCACCGAAAACTTTGACTTACGATGACTGGACAGAACTGAACGGAGAGATTCATCTGAATTTTTACAGCTATACGAAAACCTCGCCTGCTCCAGTTAAGCAGATTGTGAAAGAAAGCTTAGAATATGCAGTGGAATTGAATAGATTTCCGAAGAAATTCGCTTCGGGCAGTTATGGAATAGGACCACTTGCCTATGAGAACTTTCTTAAAGCTGTTGAGAAGTATGGAGATAGTCACGGGAATTGGTGGAATGCTACTGTTTGGAGTGAGAATCGATTGATGGCTGCCCAATATTTGAAAGAATGTGCGGAAATGTTTGACCAAGAGGTTGCTGATACTTGCCTGAAAGCAAGTGGTATCTATTCTGAGATTGGGATTCTGCTCAATAAAATATCTGACAAAGCATTGCCCGTAACAGAGAAGACGGCATTCCTGCATCAGGCAGCCACTCTGGAAAAAGAAGCAATTGCTTTACTATCAAGAATTATTGCTCTAATCTAATCATCTGAAATCATGAGGTTTAAGTATTTTTTCCTGAATCCTTATCTGATTTCCTGATCATGGTTAAGAAACCCAGGGAGATTAAAAGAGATCCGACTAAAAATCTTATAGGTTCCAGACTTTCTTTAAACACAATAACCGAAGCCAGAATCGCTAAGGGAATCTTCATGTTATTCATTATCGCCAGTCCGGCAGCTGATGTCTTTCTTCCTCCCAGATTCCAGAGGAAGAAACAGATACCACTTGCCACAATTCCCAGATACAATACTACTCCTACTTGAGCCGGACGGAGGTGATAATCAACATCTCCCGTGAAGATAATCGCTCCAATAAGGGTAATCAATACTCCTCCGAGATACATCACAGCAAAAACCTCTTTGTCCTTCTTTATCTTTTCTTTATCTGAAAGATATTTGTAACCGATCTGCCCGATTGCAAATGAGATGTTTGAAAGCTGTACCAATATAAAGCCAGTTAAAAAGAGTTGCATCTCTTCAGCAGGTAGTTTTATAATATATGCTCCGGCAAAGGACAACAGGGCAGCAAGCATGTTTTTCCAGTGGAATTTCTTGACGAACAGATCATTAATAAGAGTAACATAAATCGGAGTAGTAATAGTAAATAAAGCAATTTGCCAGGCAGGGAGGTAGATAAATGCCTGGAGATAAAAGATGTACATAAAACCAAACTGAAGAGAGCCCAATCCAAGATACTTTAAAAATGATGATTTATTGAGACTTCCCGAGCGGAGAAAAGGTAAAAAGAACAGAAGAGAGAGTCCCAGTCTCAGGAACGATAGATAATACGGATTTACTCCGACCATATACACTTTTATCAAACCGAAAGAAAAAGCCCAGATTACTGAAACTAACCATAATAAAGACATCCCGAACTCCTGAATTATATTTGAATGTCAGAAATAACAGCCTGAATAAACCTGCAACTTATTTGGATGATAATCAAACTCTGATGCTGTAATTGAGTTTCTGAATATTCAGAGTAAATCTCAATTCAGAGTTATCAACCCATACATTTTATCATCTCCTCGCTGTTTTCCTGAAGTTATAATTATTTTGTCGGTGTTCTGTTTGTTTCCTGCCTGGCAGTCGGCTGGCAAAAGCCTAAGCACCCTTGGGTCTCCCCCGACCCTCCCCTGCAAAGGCAGGGGAGACTCAGGGGAGGGGCAGGGGAGGGTCAGGGGAGGCTTTCCATTTGCCAGGCAACTGCCAGGCAGGATATGGTGAAACAAGCCCCGAATTCGCTTTGTTCATCCCAGTCTGTTAGGATAGAGACGCACGACAGTGTGTTTCTACAGAAATAGGGCTCTACTTGTAGAAACCGCGTTATAGTGCCATCCACCCGAAATTCAAAGAAAGTGATAAGTAACAATCTATCCATTCATTACGATGCTTCAAGGGAAATAAACGGAGACATGCCAAATCAGCAATATTTGTCTTGACAAGATGAAAGGTACTTCAAATAAAATGAACATCAAAAGAAGTATGACTGTTAATTAAGGGGCTAAGAGACCAGATGCAAAAGAAAATAGCTTTAAAGATTACTTTAATCTACTTTTTACTGGGTGTTTTATGGATTCTGTCATCAGATAAACTGGCAATCGTTGCCTCTCATTGGATTCCATTAACCAAGATACAAACTTATAAAGGTTTATTTTATATACTGATTTCTGGTATTGTTGTATATTTACTTATTCATAGAGCTTATTTTAAGCTTCAGAAAAAGGAAAGGGAATACACTTCTTTGGTCCAGGATCAGAGTGACATGATTATTCGTTGGAAACCGGAAGGAGTATGTTTATTTGCTAACAACGCTTATTTGAATTTCTTCGGACTTAAAGAAGATGAGGTTTTAGGCAAAGACATTTCCATTGCCTAT
>JAFGVF010000266.1 GCA_016938155.1 Candidatus Cloacimonadota bacterium | reverse complement strand
TTGCGTTTGAAATCTATTATTCTATAATGTCTTCTATGACCACCACCACGATGACGGCAGGTTATCCGTCCCTGGTTGTTACGACCACCGGATTTCTTCAGCGGTGCCAGGAGTGATTTTTCAGGTGCATCAGTTGTAATTTCTTCAAATGAATAACCTTTTTTAAATCTAAGTGACGGTGTTACAGGTTTGTAATGTTTAATTCCCATTTTCACTCCTCAGTTATAACTCAAAGTCCGGAATTGTCTGCCCTTCTGCAAGGGTAACTATTGCCTTCTTCCAGTCCGGTCTGAAACCATCGTAACGGCCCAATCTCTTTGGTTTGCCCTTATATTTGATCGTATTTACTGCTACTACCTTAACATTGAATATCTGTTCGATTACTTTTCTGATCTCAATTTTATTGGCATTTATGCTTACTTTAAAAGTGTAGCAATTCTGAGTTTCTTTCAGAATACCACTCTTCTCGGTAATGATCGGGGCGATTATTATTTCTCTTGGATGTATCATTTTGCAAAAACCTCCACCATTTTATTTAAAGCGGAAACAGTTAGTACAAGGTGCTTACATCTTAATACTTCATAAGCATATAAACCGTCAGCTCTGTCTGCATCAACACGATTCAAATTGCTGAATGATTTTACAACTGCCTTGTCATGACCGTCTGATACAAAAAGAACTCTTTCATTTTCAGGAATAAATTTTCCCAATAAACTCTTGGCTTCTTTTGTACTCGGCTCAGTAAACTTGAGGTCTTCCACAATATATACTTTGCCTTCTTGAGCTCTGCCGGTTAAAGCGAGCTTGAGGGCAAGTCTTTTCTTCTTCATGGGAATGTGGCGAGTCCAGTCTTTCGGATCTATTCCAAAAGCCATTCCTCCACCCTTACGGACAACTGTTCTTTTGTTGCCGACACGAGCATTACCGGTTCCTTTCTGCTTGAATAACTTCTTCCCACTACCCTGAACTAAGGCACGATTCTTTTTCGCAACTGTACCCTGCCGTTGATTTGCAAGATACATTGTGATTACTTCGTGCAACAAAGCTTCCGGATTCTTGGCTTCAGCTGCAAAAAGAGAGGCCGGGAGTTCTATGTTCCCAATCTTCTCGCCGGATGCAGAATATTTGATTGCTTCTACCATTTATCTCTCCTGCATTATTTAGCTTTCTTTATGTAAACTATGCTGTTCCGATGTCCGGGTACTGCACCGTTTATCATAATAAGATTGTTCTGAAGATCAATCTTCACTACTTTTAAATTCTTCACTGTTACCCTATCAACGCCGTAATGTCCGGCCATTTTCAGACCTCTGAACACACGACCCGGGGTTGCACACTGACCTATTGATCCACCACCACGGTAAGATTCATGCACACCATGTGATGCCTTGAATCCATGGAAATTATGGCGTTTCATTACACCGGAATAACCACGACCTTTGGATGTTCCAACAACATCCACGATTTCACTTACCTGAAACAAATCTACTTTGAATACATCTTGAAGATTAATATCAACAAGGTTCTTGAGACGGAATTCATGCAGATAACGAAATGCTGGTGAACCATACTTTTTAAAATAGCCGGCCATAGGTTTATTGAGTTTCTTATCTTTAAGCTTCTCATAACCCAGCTGGATTGCTATATAACCATTATCCTTAATAGTTCTGGTATTAACAACACTGCAAGGTCCGGCTTGGATAACGGTCACGGGAACCACTTTGCCTTCATCTGTGAAGACTTGAGTCATTCCTATCTTTTTACCAATTAATCCAACCATTACTCTCTCCTTAATTATTTCGCTTTAATCTCTACGTGAACACCGGCAGGAAGACTTAATTTCTTCAAAGCCTTGGTTGTCTGAGGAGTTGGGTTAACAATATCAACCAGTCTCTTATGTACCAGCATTTGGAACTGATCCATTGACTTCTTATTCACGTGGGGAGAACGCAGAACTGTGTAAAGGGTACGATCTGTAGGCAACGGAATCGGTCCCAATATCTTGGCTCCAGTACTCTTGGTGCTCTTCACAATCTCTGCAACAGACTGATCAAGCAAGCGATGATCATACGCTTTCAACTTAATCCTGATACGATCGTTATTACTCACCTTAACCTCCAACTTTTACATTGTGAGCAGCAATCCTCTTCGGCTGTATTGCATTCCCGATTAAAGAGGATGCAGGTATGATAGAATTATGGGCAGATCGTGCTTTGTTTAGAAGCTATTTGTCAGGGACTACTAAGAAGTAGCCACAAGGTTTTGATTTTTTCAATCAACACTCTTCCTGAGATCTACAAGCCTATTCCTATCAGGCTTTACCTTCCCCTGACACCATCGGGTGTGGCATCAGAGTGATATTACTTTTTCAAGTATGTGCAAATTTCTTCGCAACTTACTAACTGTCAAATCTTTTTTCTCAATATCGCTATCTTTTTATCTCACATTGATTTTCACCTACCCAAAAATCTACTCTTTTTTGAAAGATTTTTTTTATTTCCCAGTTTTTATTATTGCTTTTTGCCTTCGTAGTTTTTTTTTACGAAGCTAGCACCTATAAGAGCTATGCAAGTGTGAGGAACTGCGTAATAATTGGACTTGCACCGCATGGAGCTAATGCGACGGTGGGGCGAGGACATTTAAACTAATCATTCCTTCCCCACGCTCCGTCGCGGTGGAGGTCGACTAAAGGGAGGAAGAAATTACGCCTCTTCTCGTAGAGACGCACGGCCGTGCGTCTCTACATTATTAAAGAAATTACAATTGGAAGCAGGCACCTATACGAGCAACGCGAGTTCGAGGTAATGCGGAGTTTTTGCTTTTCCTGCCTGTCCCTATCAGTCCCTGTTCTTCGCTATTCGTCCCTGTTTGTATTGCATTTTGAATTTTAAACTTGCAATTTACGCATTAGCGTCTGCATATGTAATTCATCATTTGTAATTTTTTTGCCTTATTGCCCCATATATCATTAACGATTGAGAACCAAGCATGAGGATGTAAACACTGAACCATCCACCATAATGTGTGTTAAAGAATCCGTTATTCCAAAATTAACTCATTAGGAACTCCATATTTTTTCCTGAGTTCCTTAAATTTCTCAAAATCTAATGGTCCTAACACTTCTTCCTCAGCTTTTATGATTAGCCAATAGTAAATGGTATCTCGTCCTGCCGGATATATACCTCTATCACTAGCCGCATAAGGATGTTTTTCCGGCTTTTGCTTAACTATGATGAACTGCTTATTATAGTCATAAGAAAGAATTGTCATAGGAATAACA
>JAFGVF010000265.1 GCA_016938155.1 Candidatus Cloacimonadota bacterium | reverse complement strand
TTCGTTTCCGACCGGAAGACCATACCAAGATATTAGCACGCTTAATTGATAACGGCTGGCAATATAAGTTTCTTGAGAACTTTACTCTCCCGTATAACACTAACGGACTGGCTGATTGTTACATTGCCTATGAATCTGCCCTTACGGAATATCTTTCTGAAATAAAAAGTTTGGTTAACGCTAAGGGTAGTGAGGACTATGCAACTTTCTTAAAATCAGAAGTAAAGAAAGAGTTCTCTAACGAAGAGTCCTCACAGATACTTGATGTCATCTACAATAATTGGTCAGATCTGGACTATTTAAAAGAGAACTTTGCAACAGTGATTAAGAATGTAATCTGCCATAACGGAACTAAACTCAAAAGCTTGAAAGACACAGCCGTTGAAGTACAGGTTAAGCTTGCCGATTTACTCTTTTATCATGTATATTTATCGGAATGGATAGAACTGAAGAAGTTCTGGGAAAATCTGCTTGAGGAATACAATAAGAGGAAATACGCCTCAAGTCGGTTGACATACAGTGATATTTCAAATTTTACATATTCGAATATGCATGACAAAGAGATTTCCATTATTGACCCCGCTACAGGTTCTGTAATAAACCGTTTTTATGAGTTTCTCTCCTACAAAACCCGCTTCATGCTTATTGATGAGTTTCAGGATACGAGTGTTAGTCAATTCAAAGTTTTTCAACCGATGATCTCTGAGATTTTAAGCGGAGAAGGTACGAATTCTTATGGAGAAGTCATCATTGTCGGTGATGAGAAACAGGCAATTTACCAGTGGCGAAGCGGAGAGCGGGATTTAATTCTAAAACTTAAAAACATCTATCCTATTCAACAATCCAAGCTGGATACATGCTTCAGAAGCTCAAATGCAGTGATGGAATTCATTAATAAACTTTTCATGTCCGAGGAACTGAGAAACTTCATCAATGAAAGCAAGTTCGAATGGCTTTATGACGAAGTGAAGTGTGCCAGAGAAAAAGATCAGGGAGAGGTAAAGCTCTACGATTTTGAAATTAATAAGGATGATGAAGAAACCTCAGCTGCCGATATTTATCCGGATTTTGTAAACCGTTGTTTATTACCCAACCTCCCCCGCAAAGACGGAAAACCTGATTGCGGTAAATCAGCAGTTATAGCCAGAACAAACAGAGAACTTACCGAGATTGCCAATGTCTTAACGCAACAGGGGATTCCCTTTGTTCAGGAAAGCAACAACTCTCTGTTCAGGCATGATGCGATTAAACCCTTCTTCTTCCTTATGGACTACATAATTTATCATGACCGACTTTCTTTACTCAAATTCTATCGTTCAAATCTATACTTGATGTCGGCGAAAGATATGAAGGTTTATCTCCAAAAATGCAAAAGTTTGGAGGCAGAAGATAAGTTTGAGGAATACCTGAACACCTTACCAGGAATTGATAAGATTAGGAGTTTAAATACTTGGTACGATAATCCGTTGCAGTTTATTATCAAGACAATGGAGTTGTTTAACTTTGTAGGTATTTTCAACACCGAGAATGAAAGAAAGAACCTAAATAAGCTGCTCGATGTTGTCTCCAATTTCAATCATGACCGACACGAATATTCACGAAATATTGCAGGTTTTATTCTCTATTGTCAACAACTTGAGGCTGAAGAGAACCATACCCAGGAAACAGCATTGAGTGATGATGCTCTTACTTTGATTAGTATCCATAAATCCAAGGGACTCGACTATAAGAATGTCTTTGCCTTCAATATTCTGGGAAGTGGAGGTAATAATTCTACGAGTCTGCTTATGGATTACAGGTTTGACGATAAGTATCAGAAGTTGGAAGAGTTCCATATTTCTCTCAGGTGTAGGGAGATATTGAAGCTAACGACTCAGTCGGATGTGATTAAAAGAATAGAGCAAACAGAGTTAATGCAGGAATTGAACGCTATCTATGTCGCTTTAACAAGGGCAAAAGATAATCTATATCTCTATTATGCACTCAAAAAGAATTCAGACGGTTCTATCCCTAAAGGTAACGAAGTGAATGAAGTTATCTATCTAAAGTCAAAAAGCATTGTTGAAACCATCACAAATGGGATTGTTAAACCAAAGGAACATGAGTTGGAGAGAGATAAGGAAAGCTTTTCAGATAAAGATTATCATGAATTCTTCCTGACAGACCATTCCGGATTGATTAAGGAACTGCCTCAAGAAGATAGAGATAATGCTCAGGCATTATCAGCCCTGTATCTGGATAGTCGCAAGAATGTTATCGGCTCAATTGTTCATCACTATCTCTCCTATATCCCCTACGATGAACCTCAGTATCATGAGAACGCTTTAAGGCAAACAATCTCCCGCTTCGGGAATCTGTTGCCTTTAGAAAAAATCCGGGAGTATATCCACTCAGCAATTGAGTTTACCAAGACCCGAAAAGAGCTTTTCTCTCGGGAATGGGTTAAGGTTTTCAATGAATACACCATCTTTGATCCGAATACCGCTAAAGAATACCGTATAGACCGACTCCAGATTAAAGATGATTTGATACTGATTGTGGATTATAAAACGGGTAGGATTACCGATAAAGAGCAATTGGAAAGATACAAAACCATCATAGCGGGACTTGACTATGTTAAGAAGGGGAATTATCGTATTGAAACAGAATATATCAGCCTCAAACTTACCGGTGTTTCTGAAGAGTAATTATCTCATCCTCATCGAGATACCGATTATTGTAGTTCTGGGAGTTGCCAGCAAACTCTATCGGGGACCCTTTCGACTCTGGCTCAATAACTCTCTCGGCGGAGTGTTTTATGTTATATTTTTCATACTCTTATTCAGTTTGTTTGTAACAAAAAGAAACATCCTCAAGGTCAGCATTATTGTTCTACTTGCCACATCTGCCCTTGAAGTGATGCAATTATGGAAACCACCTTTTCTACAGATAATTAGAAGTACTTTCCTTGGTGCTACCTTTCTCGGTAATACCTTTGTTCCTTCCGATTTTATCTATTACATTATCGGTGCTATTGCCGGATATTTCCTCACAAAGGCATTGAAAAGAAACTAAATCTCCCCTCCCTGAGCTCGCACCATTACGAGTAAAACGAGTTCGGGGCTATACGAAGAAAGAACTCAACCCTAACCCTTCGAGAATACCTCCATCAGGAAGACATTCTGGGTAATATAGAGAAGCACTAAGGCAAGGATAGCAGTAGCCACAGGAGTTACCACCCAACCAAGAGCAACCTTCATCAGCATTCGAACCTGCAGATTCTTTCCCCCTTTAGCTAAACTGACCCCGATAACGGCACCAACAATCGCCTGCGAACTTGAAACCGGAACGAGAGGGAAGGAAGGTAAGCCATGAGAAGTGAGAAAAGTCTTAAAGCTAACGGAAGCAAAGAGAAACATCGTTATCGAGACGGCAAAAACTACAATCAGAGCAGTTACAGGTGAGAGTTTATAGATATTAATACTAACGGTACTCATTACCCGTTTAGAATAGGTGATAACACCCACAGCGATGGCAATTCCTCCCAAAAGGAAAAGCTGTTGTATGGATGACAGGTCAAAAATACCCATTACATTTATATCGCTAAATGGAGAGGCTGATACAAATATTCCCATCACATTACCGATATTGTTTGCACCCAGGGAATATGAGCCGAAAGCACCGACAACTATCAGCAAAAACCTTGTCCAGGCATCGATTTTCAGCATGTGCCATTTGCTGTTATCCAAAACAACTTTCACTAAATAGAACATGAGAAAGGCGATTATTGCCGTCAGCAACGGGGAGGTTATCCAGGTCATCGCAATTTTTCCCAAAATTGTGTAGTCCGTGGGTGAGCCTGTAAAGATGTTCCAGCCGATTATACCACCGATTACAGCCTGACTGGTTGAAATGGGAATTCCGGCTCGGGTCATGATGGATGATATAACAGCAGTTGCAAGGGCTACCGTAAAGGCACCACCGAGACTGTTTATAGCACCGAGTTTACCGATTGTCATCGATGCCCCTGCCCCACTGACTACCGCTCCGACTATCACCAGAATACTGCACAAAATGGCAGCCGTGCGGAATTTAACCATACGAGTACCGACTGCTGTTCCCCAGAAGTTGGCTGCATTATTCGCACCGAGTGACCAACCGAGAAAGAGTCCGCTCGAAAGATACATCAAAATCGTGAACATATCTTCGCCTATAATTTGCGTTTAATAGCTGAGATTTCCAAGCGTTCTGCCACTGCTTCCGATTCATCGGAGGGCAAAGCAAGCCTATCTGTGAAATATCTCAGATGTATCTTTTGACTTAACTCCAAATCCTTGGAATCAAAAATCTTTCTCTTGATGATGTCCTCCATTTTATCCACTTCATGTTCATAGAAATAGACCTTTCCCACAAAGTTGCTGACCAGCTTCAACTGTGTAAAGAAGGCTCGGGAGGCATTAGCAACCGCCTCAACGGTTAACTGAGAGTACTTCGCCAACTCTGTGAAATCCTGCTTAAGCATGTCCGGTATATTCGGGTGCTCCACAGAGAGTTGTTCCATCACCTTATGGCACACATCAATCACATTATCAAGTGTTTCCAATAATCCAAGAACATCCCCTCTCGATTCAGGAATCAGCATATAGGCATAAAGTTTGACCTTGATATCACGACGCAGAGCATCGGCTGCCTCTTCCAGATCGGAAAGCTCCATCCGGTAATTCTCAAATCTTCCTATCTCTCCGGCTAAATATGCCTTTACACCTTCCAAAAATATCAAGCCTGAATGCTCAATATCAGCGAGAAAATTATCAATTCCTATCTGTATCTCTTTGGTTCTGTCAGTAAAAAACAATTTCTGCACAGTAAACCTCCTCAATTTCATCATCTTCACTCTATAAATAATCACAAAGCAAACATTAATTCATAGAAAACAGCTGTTTATATGTCAAGTGCTAATTCGATTATCTGACATTTTTTATTTAGTAAAATTTCCTGAGCACAAAAAAGGCAATCCTTTTCAATAACTCTGCCCCCCGAAAATCTATGAATATTTAACCCTTCCGAAATGGGATCAGCAAATATAATCGTACGCAGTGGACTTTGCAATAACTTAGTATCATTTTTTGTTCATCTGGATGCTTCTTCATATTTTGCACTATTTGAAAGATCTCATTTCGTTTTTCCGGGTCAAAGTTGGAGACAGTGGTATTTGCAACAACTTAGCTACTATTATTGCCCCATTTACCTTCTTTCTATCACCTCTTCATCAACATGCATTTCTCCCACTGCTCAGTCACTGTGCTCCCACTGCCCACTCACTGAAACAGTGGGTGGACAGTGAGTGAGCAGTGAGAAAACAGTGGAGAGATACTGCATTGTTGAATATATGTATTGTCCTGGATAGGTTACCCAAAACCGACAGGAGAAATGATGAAGGAAGAGAAAGAAAAACGAGTATTACGGAACTACA
>JAFGVF010000264.1 GCA_016938155.1 Candidatus Cloacimonadota bacterium | reverse complement strand
TGCCACCAGCTGAAGCTGGTGGTTAAGGGATATTCTTCCAAATGGTAACTCTCATTGGGCAGGCACAAGGCACAGCCCCTACGAAATCAAATACACTACGCAACATCTCTTCTTTCGTGTGTTTAGTGCATTTCGTGGTTGAAAAGTCTTCGAATTTCATTTCCCTTCCAGCTCTTCCAATCTCTTTAAGAGTTTGAGGAACACACCGTCCTTGGCTGCACCTGCCCACAATCCTTCTATAAATCGTTCCTGACGAACATAATAGGTAAACAAGGCTTTGAGCAGCTCCATATCTGCCTGTTCGATAACATCAATATACTGCTCTTCAACATGCTTTTCAAGGTATTCCAGATAATCCTGCTTACTCAGGTCAGTTTCATAGAAACAATGAATAAAGGAGTTGAATTTTGGGGTATAGTTGAAATAGGGAAAAGTGCCTGGTTCTCGTACCCATTTACCGTATTTGGTATTCTTATTCTCAAAATACCCGATGAAATTCAATAGCTTAGTATATTGTCCCATACCCACGCTCCTCAGAATTTAGTGTAAATTTATTTACAGTATATTTTTGCTGTCAAGATAAATAGTTGATTCTTAAACGATTGTCGGCAAATTCCTGCCATCCGTCTTCGTATTTGTTCCGAATTTCTCTCGTTCCGATTACGAATCACTTACGCCATTGCCTATGAGACCCCTAAGAGAGGCCTAAGAGGAACCTATGAGCAACCTATGTTAGAAACAGGCATAAACCATGATAAATAGGAGGCTTCCTTAACCCCCACTTTCCCACTTTCCAACCCCCCACTTTCAAGTGGAGGGATATGTAAAAAACAATGATAAGTTTAACTGCTTCAGCAGTTTTTACAATCAAGTAAACCACTGAAGCGGTTATGATTTACTTTACTCATTGCCACCAGCTGAAGCTGGTGGTTAAGGGATATCCAGCATCTTTGGGCAGGCACAGGGTTCTGCCCATACTTAATCCTTCGCAATTCAGGAGAATTTCGTTACAGAAACGGGGCGAACGCAATTCGCCCCTATCGAATACAACAGCTCTCACGAGCTGTATGCAAGTGAGGACACTCGCATTACAAGGTAGCTTTTTTGCGAAGACGGGTGGTTGAAAAGTCTTTGTATTTCTTCTCACGCAGAAAACCCAATCCTGAAGCTCTCCGCTTTCTTCTGCGAATTCTGATATGATGCTTCGTTCATAATCTGCTGAATCAGTTCTTCGATTGGAATAACCCTATCAAGTAGCATAGCTCTTTGTTTCACAATACTGAATGAACCAGGGGTGAGTCCCTCAATCCGGCATAATTCAGCCTTAACCTTACCTGTTAAGTGGGCAACATGCTCAGGAAAATACTTTTCAAATATCTTTATCCGACTTTCGGAGGTGAGAGCCATAAACTCAATTTTCCAATGGAACCGACGCAGACTGGCTTTGTCCAGCGTATCAATGAGATTAGTTGCACAGATTAAGACGCTGTTGAAGTTCTCAACCTGCTTCAACAACTCGTTTGTCTTGGAGATTTCCCATGGAGGTAATGACCCTGTTCGAGCTGTGAAAAGGGCATCAGACTCATCTAATAGGAGGATAGCATTTGTTGACTCAGCTTCCTTGAAGATGGCAGCGATATTCTGTTCCGTTTCGCCAACCCATTTACTGAGAATATCTGAAAGATTGCGGATAAAGAGTTTCTTCCCGCATTGAGCAGCCAGATATTTGGCAAATTCGGTTTTACCTGTGCCTGGAAGCCCGTGCAGAAGCATCTTCAAGCCATTGACATTCAACCCCGGTTTTTGCAGGAATCTTTGTGTGGACTTCACCACATCTGCAATATTACAATCTGTATTAAGCACGCTCAGATCATAGAACTTGCTGACTTGGGACCTTCTTTCTGATGAAGCGTTAGCGGAACTAATAAACAAAGAACGACTCAGCAACTCATTCAAAACCTCTTTATGGTTATCCTGATTGAAGAACCCAAGCAGCTTGAAAGCTGAACTGATAGAACCGCTATCCACGGGATACTTTTGTGAAAGCTCTTCAATATCTTTATCTGAAAGCTGAATTACGCCGGGTGCTGCAATCAAAGCATTCTTCCAGAAACGCTTCCTTTGCTCATCAGTCAGCGGCTTAAACTCGAGGTTATAATCAAACCTGCGTAGTGTTGAGAGGTCAATACTCTGCCTGTAATTGACTATCCAAATAGTGTTCATGGTAGCAAAATCATCGAGTAAACCATTAATCTGAGCCTTATCGACATTAGGCATAAAGGGATTTTGGGATGTTAGAAGGCTTTCAGCCTCATCAATAATGAGGATATCCCCGGCTTTCAACTTGTTCTTGACCATGAGGATTGCCTGAAACCTCGACACAGGTTTGTCGTTTTCCAACAAATCCAGATAATAGGCACTTTTCCCCGTTACCCGTGAAACTGACTTGGCAAGTTCTGTCTTACCCGTTCCGGGTGCCCCGTGAAAGAGTATCCGACAGCCATTGCCTTTTGTAAGGATATTGGTAAGGATTATCTTTTCCAGGGGTTTAATGTTAAACGAATCAAGCTCATAGACCAGTCCGTTAACTTCCTTAGCAGCGGAAATGTTCTTATCAAGTTCTGAACTCCCGATAACATACATGGCTACTTCAGTCTCTATATCATAAGTACCGCGGAATGATTTATCGAGAATACCTGCCTGCACAAGTTTCCCTGATTCATCAAGCATTCTCATGACCTCATTATCAGAAAAACCGAGCATTCTGCTGACGGTGTGAATACTTTCAAACCAGCTCTTTGATTCAAGAAACTCCTCCAATGAGTTTTCAATCATGATACAACAGTACAGCTCTACTAATTGAGCTTCCTTAGGATTTAACCCATATATATCTACTACCTTCTCAAGATTGGGAAATCCTACAGGTTCTAAATGATCAACGGTCCTTAAAGCAGATTCGATAAACTTCTGATACTGCTTAAATATCAGCTTGTTCTTTTTGAATAAACGGGTTAAGCTCGAAACTACATCATCCTCATCCGAATAATCCTCAATAAGTAAAGAATCAGCTCTTTTGACATATCTCTTTTTAATGGAAGTATTCAGTGTTTTCACCAGCTTCTCGCATTCTTTTACACTGAGCAGGTTATAACAAAAGCCTATCGCATGTGAGTCGTTTTGCTTCCAAAGCTCCATCCCGACAGCATACTTAATCACTAAATATTGACAGTATTCCTGAATCTCTTTCATGGAAACAACGGTATTCTTACTCATTAAATCCTCCTGCAGTTGTTGAGGTTAACACAAATCATATTCATTTAAACTTCATCACTATTATAGCCATTCTAAAAAAATGTATGGAACTATTTTTTTGTCAGGGCGTGACGGGGCGGGTGACTTACATATATAAGCAACGAAAGGCTATTATATGGAAAAAATGTAAAATCGCAAATCATTATTTTAAAAACCTCAATACTATTTATAAAGCCTAATCTATTGAGCTGCGGAGACTCAATACAATTAGTAATTATTAAAAGGGCATAAATAGGGCACAACTTGTTGATTTGATTTAATTAAAGACAATAGAATTTGACTAACTCCATGTTAGTAAGTCTTATAAGAATGTTCATTTTGGAGTACTGTTTGGATGGTGCTTTTGATTCTTTAGCAGTAGGTCGTGGGTTCGAATCCCATCTTTAGCTCCATCATAGATTTTAGAAGCGGGAAGTCCCGCTTTTTCTATTTCAAATCAATTTCAAAGGAACAGTGGTCATCTCCATCAAGTATAGACTCTTTAACCCTCACTTTCACACTGCGACCAAGGATATACTCCCAAATCCCTTTATAGAATCCGGCACCGCAATAGCAGTACAGACTGTATAGTCTGTCATCTTCTCCAATTGATTCCCTGATTCTGGGGCAATGGCAATAGATCTTCCTTTTTTCTTCAGATGTTTCAGCTTCAAAATACTCTTTAATGTAACCGCTTTTAGGTATCTTAGTGGCTGTGAGTATCGTCCCATTTAATTGACCTGCAGCACCCCATCTCTTGTCGAGAATCCTCTTTTCTATCTCTTCAGGCAGGTTAAGACTTTCGAGTAAGGTTAAGAAGTTCTGATGAAGCCTTGCATGTACTCTTTCCAAGTCGTGATGTTTCAGATAATCCAATCTGATTGCCTCTAAATCTTCTT
>JAFGVF010000263.1 GCA_016938155.1 Candidatus Cloacimonadota bacterium | reverse complement strand
TAACTACCATGTTTGCGAAATTGATAGGTGATAATTCTACATTTGGGAGAGAGTAGGTTGCCCCAGTCCCGGCGTAACTCGAAGTATCAACTGTAAATGAATAATCATAGTATCCTGGAGCATAAATATGAATACTCAATGGGTTTACGACACTATAATCGTAGTATTCAAATGAATAGTCTCCATTTACATCCGCATATGTTGTAATGTCTAAACGAGGGATTTCCACTCGTGCACCGGCAACATCAGTATGACCAGTAACTGCATCACGAGGATAAACTTCCAGCTCACAGAACGCAAAAGAGTGATTAGGAGCTGTAACTGTTACGGAAATTGGATTAAATGTTTCCGGCAAAATAGTAAGGGTAACTGAACCATTGCTATCAGTGTTCCCGTATAGATAAACATCGTTTTCGCTTTGTAAACAAACTAAAGCTCCGGCAACATTCGTATAGATTGTAACAGAACTTTCTAATCCACATCCTACTGGTTGCAGATTTTGAATAGTGATAGGAGAAGGATTATCAGTTAATATTGGTAATTCAGGGTCTCCAAGTAATACAAGGGATATTATCACATTACTATCATCAGATCCGCTAGGAGAATTAAATTGAGATAAATGCAACCTTGCAGTATTGAAACAATCTCCTAATCTATTAGAGCAATTATCATTATAAAGAGTTGTATAAAAGTCTTCTGCAATTAAATTGTCATAAAAACCTGCTGGTCTTGTTGAACCTAACATTGCAACTGCCCCACCATCAGACTTATTAAGGAATCTATTTCCAAGATTAAAAGAACTAGCAAAATTTGCTGCTGCATTACCTTGGCAATAAATAATCCCCTGCATATCAGGGTCATAAACAGTATCAAGATCAGTCCCAGTAAAGTATGTTCCTTGAGTTAACTGCCAACTGTTTTCATTTAAAGCTGTATACATATGTACAATGTTATACCCACTGCTTAAAGCAGTTGCTAAGCCAGAAGGACTAATGGGATAACCTAGGTCTGTATGAATTACATTATACCTCTCAATACCTCCCGCATAACTCCAATAATTGCTTATTGAGTCTATTAAATCTAAAGCATCATAATTGGGTATCTCAAAATTATAATTCTTATGTCCAGCTGTAAGAAGTACTTTTCTTGCAAAATTGGTTAATGGTGGATTTTGCTCATAAGCGATAGTTTTGTCTATCCAAGCATAACCATCTGCACCAGTAGGTGCTCTTCCTAAGATTACTTCTGGTGCTGTATCAATTGTCCCATCCAAAGGTCCTGCAACACAATTGTCTCCGTTATCATTCCAATGAAAATTCCCATCAAAACATGCGTAGAAAAGGTCAGTATTTTTATACCCAGGAACACCGTAAAATGCAACAAATATAGGGGAGGGAATTATTTGTAAGTCTCCACCGAGTAGAACATAATTTGTTCCATAATTAGTGTAATAATAATTGATACAATTTTTAATACGAATAGTGCTGTTCGTATCGCTAAAGAGGGGGTTTGCATCGATAGATTCTATTGTAACAATCTCAGATGAAATACCCTTTTGAGTTTTCCAATCTGCTAGAACTTGATATTCAGAAACTGAGGCGGCATTTGTTATAATCAAATATTTTACTTCATCTGGGGTTCGTATAGATTTTGATCGCATAACAATGTTTCCTGGATTTATTACATTACTTTCTATACCTTTTCTAAATGTACCGTCATCCCAGTCATTCACATGACTATAATCGTTCATTTCATAATATATATCAAGTTGAATATCTGAAATGAAACTTAGCTCTCTTTTTTCTATGTCATAAATGTATGGAGTTACATAAAAAGTCATAGTTTTATAACATCTGACAACAGTTGTAGTTGCATATCTTACAGGAGAAATTTTTAATTTCTCCTTATCAATAGAACTATCATCAAGCCCGGTTTCATCATTCACGACCGTCATATCAATGTTTGTCTCTACAAGCTCAGGCACGATTGAAAATTCACAATCAATGAAATTCGCTTCTAAAGGTACTGCAATTTGAACAGGTATTGTTGGTAAATCCGGTTGCCCATTTTCGTTAACAAATATTGCATTCACACCTTGTTTAGGTTCAATCTTGTAACCATTTCCGGTATCAATAAGCTTGAAATCTGACGAATTGAAATTTGTGGAAAAGGTTAGTTGGTCTGCTAACAATGCTGTAAGAGTCAGTGTCAGACCAAGGAATAACAAGAATACTTTTTTCATTTTTCCTCCAAGGAATCGATACTATCATACTGTGATTGTATTTGTACAATAGCAGGTAATCTACCCTATTATATCCGCTTCCTTGTTTTCTTCCCTTGTGAATTGATATTATTTAACTAATTTACTTATTGTTTGTTTTACTGTCAAGAATTTATTCTCATTAATTCTATTTTTTATTCTATGGTATATAGAGATTGTGCTATCATATATAGTATTTATTAGCTTTCACATTTATTCTGATTATATATCAACAATTTTGATGTTTAGTCGGTTTTACATTTCATTAGTTTAATTTGGTTTACTAAATAAGCATCTTATTGATTATTAATGTTATATTTCTCACAGGTGAGATGAGACTATCCTCAAACTTTCTGCCTATCCCTCCTCTATAACTGCTCTATTGCAATAAGTGTCAGAATCCGGAGAGACTCCCGTTAAATCCCTGTTATAAACCTGTTATATATATTAGGTTTCTGTTTCGGTACTGCCGAGGCATTGTGACAATTTTCATGCATATTGCAATAGAGCTGTTATAGAGCACTAATAAAGGCGAATGAAATCCACACTTTCACGCTGAAAATCCATCACTTCATCAGCAGCATCTATCGCACCTGAGCTCGCACCAATACGAACGGAGTGAGTTCGGGGCAATGCGAAATATATCAGGTACTCCAACATCCC
>JAFGVF010000262.1 GCA_016938155.1 Candidatus Cloacimonadota bacterium | reverse complement strand
TGTGAATCCCAAAGAGACATATGTTAAAGTAATGCATAACGGTGAAAAACTAATTCTTGCAAAAGCAAGATTGTCAGTATTGGACGGTGAGTATGAGGTTATAGATGAGTTTGTAGGTCAAACACTGGAATACAGGGATTACGAACCGCTCTTTACCTTTGTGGAGACCGATAAAAAAGCCTGGTACATCGGAGTTGCGGATTATGTGACCATGGATGATGGTACCGGTATTGTGCATACCGCACCTGCCTTCGGACAGGATGACTATACGCTGGGAATGAAATACGGTTTACCGTTTATTCAGCCTGTGGATGGTGCCGGGAAGTTTACGGAAGTGGTAACCGACTGGGCAGGTGAATTCGTGAAGGATGCCGATAAAGGCATAATCAAGAATCTGAAAGACAGAGAGGTGTTATATAAACGCCTCCAGATCAATCACAGTTATCCCCATTGCTGGAGATGTAGCAGTCCGTTGGTGTATTATGCTCGTGAAAGCTGGTATATCCGCACACAGCAGTATCGTGAGCTTTTGATAGAAAACAATAATAAAATCAACTGGGTACCGAGCTTTGTCGGGGAGAAGAGATTCGGAGCCTGGCTGGAAAATAATATCGACTGGGCCTTATCACGCGACAGGTTCTGGGGTACACCCCTGAATATCTGGGTTTGTGATGATTGCGGTAAACTTGATTCTGCAGGTTCAATAGCAGAATTGAGAGCAAAAGGTAAGATGTTGGACGGTTCTGAAGTGCCGGAAGGTATTGAACTCCATCGTCCTTATGTTGATGAAGTTGAATTTGTTTGTCAACATTGTGGTGGTAAGATGCATAGAACAAAGGAAGTTATCGACTGTTGGTTCGATAGTGGAGCAATGCCGTTTGCTCAATGGCATTATCCCTTTGAGAATGCCGACATCTTCGATAGTGAGCTGTTCCCGGCTGACTTCATCTCAGAAGGTATCGACCAGACACGCGGTTGGTTCTATACTCTGTTGACGATTTCAACCATCCTGAAGGGTGTTACACCGTTTAAGAATGTGCTTGTAAATGATCTGATCTTGGACAAGAACGGTATCAAGATGAGTAAATCGAAGGGTAACTCGGTTGACCCGATGGAGCTTATGGAGCAATATGGGGCAGATGCCATCAGATGGTATCTGGTCAGTAATTCAGTACCATGGGTACCGACCAAATTCGATATTAAAGGCGTGGAAGAGGTTATAGGCAAGTTTATCGGAACATTGAAGAATGTATATTCTTTCTTTGTGACCTATACTAACATCGATGGCTTTAACGCTCAAGATTACACCTTTAATGAGAATCAGAGTCTTGAGATTGATAAATGGATCATTTCGAGACTGAATACAGTAATAAAGCAGGTTACAGAAGCTAATGACGGCTATGACTTTACCAGAGCACTGAGAATCATTCAGGACTTTGTGCTTGATGAGGTTTCCAACTGGTATGTGCGTCGCAGCAGAAGAAGATTCTGGGTAATGGAACTCACGGAAGATAAGAAAACCGCTTATTTGACCCTGCACCATATTCTGGTGATTGTGAGTAAGCTGATGGCTCCTTTTGCTCCCTATCTGGCTGAGGATATCTATACCAACCTGACAGGTAAAGAGAGTGTCCATCTAGCTGAATACCCAGTCGCTAAGGATGAGCTTATCTATCCTGTACTGGAAGCGGAGATGACAACTATAATTGACCTTGTTTCCCTCGGTAGAGCTGCCAGAAATACCAGTCAAATCAAGGTGCGTCAGACCCTGCAAAGACTCTTTGTTCCTGAAAGAACCAGACCGGTTGTGGAGCGAATGCTTGAATTGATCAAGGAAGAGATTAATGTCAAAGAGATTGAATATATCTCTGAGCATGATGACTTTGTTCATTTTGAGATGAAACCCAACTTCAAGGTTATGGGACCTAAGTTCGGGAAGAATATGAAACCGCTTGCGGCTCATCTTGCCACTTTGAATGGGGGAGAAATTCTTGCCTGCTTCAAAGCGGATAAGCCTTTTGTCTTTACGCTTAACGGTGAGACCTTTGAGATAGTGGAAGAGGATGTTTCGGTATCCATTCAGCAGAAGGAAGGATTTGTGTTTGAGAGCTCTAAGTACAACTATGTCGCTCTGGATACGACTCTTAATGAAGATCTGATAATGGAAGGCTATGCCCGTGAATTGATCAATAAGATTCAGTTTACCCGTAAAGAGAACAACTACGAGATTATGGATAGAATAGATATTCGTCTATCCGGAGATGATGAGATTAAGAATGCGGTTGCCTTGCATAAGGATTACATCTGTGCGGAAACATTGGCTGAATCCATTGAATTCGGCGAAAGTCCCGATATGACGGAATGGGATATTAACGGTAAACAGGTGCATATAGCACTGACTAAGAGATAAATTGACAAGCCGGTGTAAACCGGCTTTTATTCTAACTATGATACAGAAATATAACAAACAGGATATCCGGAAGAATGGGTTTGATCCCATCTTCAATGCCTTAACCGAGATTGGCAGATTAAAGACGCTATTCCGCCAGGGTTGGCTCAAACGGGGTGTACCTGAATCGGAATGCGAATCAGTGGCGGATCACTGTTTCCTGACCGTTATCACAGCCATGCTGATTGCAGAGAGGGATTACCCGGAACTTGATATCTTGAAGGTTCTGACGCTTTCAATTCTGCATGAGATCGGAGAAGTCTATGTGGGGGATATTACTCCTGTGGATGGAATCTCGGAAGCCGAGAAATATGAGGCTGAAAAAGCAGCTGTAGAGAGAGTTTTTGCTACATTTGAGAGGGGAGAAGAGTATGTTGAACTGTGGAAAGAGTTTGAAAAAGGTGTAACACCGGAAGCAAAATTTATAAAACAGATTGACAAACTTGAGATGGGTATGCAAGCATACAACTATGCTCAACACGGGTATAATCGGATGACTGAATTTCTCGATACAACAAAACGGGTGGTTACAGACGAGAGATTGCAGAAATTCACTAAAGACCTGAAGTAGTTGAAGTAAGAGAGGAAAGAAATGAGGATTGATTTATTACTTAATAAACTTTGCCTGGTTAAAACACGCAGTATTGCTAAGAATGCCTGCGATAAGAACCTGGTAACGATAAATGAACATAAAGCAAAGGCAAGTCAGCTTGTGAAATCAGGAGATAAAATTAGCATTGCCTTAGGTCAATACAAAACAGTTATTGAGATTACAGCAATTCCTGAAGGAAATGTAGCAAAAAAAGACTCTGGAAACTATTACAAAATAATCACTCGGACGAAGATAGATATTAATGAATAGTAGATTGCTTAAGATTCCCGAGAATATTGGTTTTTACATCCGGTCTAATCAGACACTTGAGAATATTATTGTCTCAATACTACTGTCCGTAATCTTTTTGATAAGCTATATGCATGAAACAAAGATACCGAATCAGGATATTAAAGAAGGACAGGTTAGTGAGAGCGATATAATCGCTCCGTTTTCTTTTGAGATAATTAAAGATGATACTCAGATTCAATATGAGAAAGACAATATCATCAATTCCATTCATCCACTTTATTCGCTATCTGATGAGATTAACTATGAATCAATGAATAACCTGAATGAAACTTTCATCTATTTATTCAGTCTGATTGAAAAAGGTAACAGGGATAGTTTAAGAAACGAAATAGTGAGAAGTGGCTATGATGTAAACTACACTGAGTTGAACCATCTCTTCAGCAAGAAAAGGATGCAAAGTATCTGGGATTTTGTAATGGTTTCAGCAGATTCCGTTATGAAACAGGGTTTGATAGAGAATCCAATTGATGAGACAATACTCTTGGAAAGAAACGGAAAAGCAGAAACAGTCTATACTGGTAAGTTCTATACAGTATCTAAGGCTTCAAGAGCTATTGCGTCAAAATATAGTGATGATGATATCCAAGGCTTTATCGAGTACCTTTTATTCATAAACCTCAAGCCAAACATAGTGATAAATCAAACCAGAACCGACGAATTGGTCAAAAGCAAGAACAATAATCTTTCCTCCGTCCTGGATGTCGTCCAGAAGAATGAGATCATTGTGCGAAAGAATACCCGTATATCACATCTTGATTATCTGAAGTACAGTTCAATGGTAGAATCAGAGGAATACAACAGGTGGCGTAGAGACAGGAAAATGCTCTTTGTTCGAGTATTCGGATTTGCCGTTTTAATCTTTCTTGTATTCTCAATTTTCAGATACACACTTTTCAGATTAGTCGGTAATATAGGCAATAAAGCTTACTTGTTTTATTTGACTTTGTTCCTTGCAGAAGTGTCACTTTTTCTTATCTTCCAAGTTTTCACGAATTTGTCTCCTTATATATTCCCAATCCTATTCTTTATTCTATTACCGGCAATAGTGATTTCCACAAAAACAGGTTTGATTTTTGGGGTGTTCCTGATAATTATCAATCTGCTAACATTCAAAGTATCAGGTTCCGTACAATTGTTTCATGTTTTTTTAGGGATGTGCAGTTTAGTCTTGATAGATAGATCGAATGTAAAGCAGTCTTATGGGACATTGGCATGGACTTTGCTTGTTGCAGGGTTCCTGATAATCCTTCTGCTGGGATTCGTTAATGAACAGAGCTTTTTGCAGATAGTCAATCAGTTCATTTATGCATTAATCGGCATTGCAATAACCGTTACCGGGCTTATCTCTTTTGCCGGATGGTCAGAATCAAGGCTTGGTATTGTTTCCAATAATCAACTCGTGGGTTTACTGGATTTCAATCATCAACTACTTAAGAAGTTAGCCACAGAAGCTCCCGGTACTTATCATCATTCCCTTGTAGTCAGTAATCTTGCTGAAAGAGCTGCAGAAGAAATAGGTGCAGATTATCTGCTTGCCAGAGTTGGAAGTTTTTATCATGATATAGGAAAGCTGAAAACACCTCAACTTTTTACAGAGAATAATGAAGAATCTGATAAACTGCATGATAAAATGAGATGTGAAGAAAGTGCAGAGTTGATAAAAGAGCATGTGAGTTATGGCGTTTTGCTTGCAAAACAGTATAATCTTCCTCCCTCTGTTATTGATATCATTCGGGAGCATCATGGTACGCAGGCAATAAAGTATTTTCTCAAGAAAGCTATCGAAAGCAACCAGGAAACGCCTCAGCACTCTTTTTATTATAATGGACCAAAACCTGTGAGCAAAATATCTGCCATTATCATGATTGCTGATATTGTTGAATCCAAAACCAAGGTATTTAATGAGTTTAAACCTGAGATTATAGAGAAGACAATTGATGATTTAATTGCGAATAAGCAGTTGGTAGATTCAGAATTATCGTTCCGCGAACTGAAGCAAGTTAAGGAAGTTATGAACATTGTCTTAGGTAGTATATACCGGAAAAGAAAAGATTATAAAATCGAGGATTAACCTAATAATGCCAGAAATCAGTTTTAGTAATGATACTGAATACTCCATATCTGAAGATTTGTTCCTACCATTATTCAGTATAGTACTAACCGGTGAAAAGCTTGAAGAAAACACCGGTCTCTCACTTACTTTTGTAACATCAGAAAAGATTCGAGAGTTAAACAGAAGATATAGAGGTAAGGATGAAGTAACAGATGTGCTAAGTTTTACCTCAGAAATAAAGTTTGTTCCCTTTCTGGGAGATATTATTATTGACATTTCCACTGCCAACAGGCAAAAGGGAAACAAATCATTGCAGGAAGAATTAGAAATATTATTTCTGCATGGTCTTTTGCATTTGCTGGGATATGACCACATGTCTGATTCCCAGAAGTTAGTGATGCAAGAGAAAGAAAAATTCTATATTGAATTATTAAGGAGTAAACCGTAATAGTGGACACATTCTCGTGGATATCACTTCTGATACTTCTCTGCTTATCCGCCTTTTTCTCCGGCTCGGAAACATCTTTCTTTTCACTAAACAAAATTCAGTTAAAGAAGATGGAAGCTTCACCTAAAAAGGGGGAGAGGAGAATACTTCAATTATTGAAGAACTCAAACTTTTTATTGATTTCTATATTAACAGGTAATACACTTGTAAATATTGCCTTTTCATCAAAAACTACCGTCTTAGCCTTAGAGTTACAGGAAAAGTTTGGATGGAAGATTTCCGATTCCGGTATTCTGATAATTCAAATTCTAGTGACAACATTTGTTATTCTCATCTTCGGTGAGATAGTTCCCAAGCTTATTGCATATTCCTTAGCAGAGAATTTCGCTAAAAAAGCAAGTACTCCTCTGGCTATTTTCCAATTGATACTCTGGCCGATCCTTAAGTTGTTTGAGTTATTCAATAATCTGATTTCTAAAAATAACAGCGTTAACTATCGTCAACAACAACTCCTGACATCAGAGGATTTCAAGAATATTATCAACTCCGAGAATTCTGACCATCCACTGGAAGATAGTGAGAAGAAAATCATAGCAAGTATTCTACAGTTTTCCTCAACAGAGGTTCGTGAGATCATAGTTCCCCGCGTAGATATTGTAGCTGTAGATATGAACGATTCCTTAGAGGAGTTGAGGCAAAAGATTTCAGATTCAGGTTTTTCTCGAATACCTGTTCATAAGAATACTATTGATGAGATTATTGGCGTGATAAATGCCAAAGATATTATCCTGTATCCTGAGAAAAAGAGTATCAAACAGTTGGTTCGTCCTGCATATTTTGTAACCGAAAACATGAAGATTCAGACTCTTCTAAATCAATTCAAATCGAAGAAGATCCAGATAGCCATTGTAGTGGATGAGTATGGCGGGACATCCGGGCTTATTTCTCTTGAAGATATACTGGAGGAATTGGTAGGAGAGATTCATGATGAATATGACTCTGATGTGATGCCTGCTTTCAGAAAGATTAGCGATAATGAATATGTTGTCAGCGGGATGTATTCTGTTGCCGACTTTAATAATGAATTCAATCAGAGCATCAATACTGATGAGTTTGATAATCTTGCCGATTATCTCCTTGTTCAATTTAATCATCTTCCGGAGACAAATGAATGTATAACCATAAATGAGCTTGAGTTCAAGATAGTAGAGATCAAGAATCAACGAATTAATTATGTCCAAGTTAATACCTTAGCTCAGTTGGTTGAAAGTGAAGAATAAATTTATATTATTGGTCTGCTTACTTTTTGTAAGCACGCTATTTGGAGACTATTTAGAGTACCGCATTAGAGTAATGGGAATCACCAATTCTTTAATAAAGGTACATCACATCAAGTCAGATGATGGAGGTCTCTTCGATGTGCATGTGGAGACACTCGCAGCAGTAAGCATTTTCTCCAATGTTAATAACTATTACTACTCAACTTATACAAATGGGTTCACAACCAATTTCTACCGAAAGAATATAGAACAATCTAACTACTCTGAGCAGAGAGAGGTAACTCTTAACTACGAAACCGGCATAGCTCACATGAAAGATATCCTTAAGAATGAGGAGAGCGAATTTCCAATTTTCAGTGAAACTAGCGATCTATTCTGCGGATTATTCCGAATGTGTCAAAATGCCACTGTTGGAGGTAGTTTTCATATCTTTTCCAATAGACATCTTTGGAGAGTTGAGTACAAACCTGCCGGAACAGAAACAATTAATACATCAATAGGAAAAAAGTCAGCATATAAAATCTCAGTGTATTTTCACCAAGTAACGGAGGGGGATTTTAAATGTACAGACATCTTTACTAATAATATACTTAAAGAAAACCAACTGCTGGAATTGTGGATTTCTGATGATGATGACAGGATTCCCGTTCAGGCAATCCTTCATAGAAAGAGCTTTAAAGTTTATTGGGATATCCTGGAGTACATTCATGGCGATAGCAAGGAATAAGAAGTTCATGATTTACTTCTTTTCTTGGATGCTGATTATTGTTATTTTCTCATCTATTCCATCGGCGAAAATCCCTTCTCTTGGAATACATTTCTTTGATAAACTTCTCCATTTTGGACAATACTGTATTGCCGGTATCCTTCTTTTTCTATATTCTTCAT
>JAFGVF010000261.1 GCA_016938155.1 Candidatus Cloacimonadota bacterium | reverse complement strand
CTTTCCATTTAGTGATCCCAAAAGGGGATCCTATCGCAAATTGCCTAAGATAAATATTTTCAGCAACTGTCATTGCAGGTACTAAACTAAGCTCTTGATAGACCATTGCAATGCCAAGACTTCTTGCAATACTCGTATTGTAATGATCAGGAACCTTATTCTCACCAAGAAAAATCTCGCCTTGATCTTTGTGGATTTCACCTCCAATTATTTTCATAAAAGTAGATTTTCCAGCACCATTTTCTCCAAGCAAGGCATGAACTTCACCTTCAAATATCTCTAAATCAAGGCTCTTTAAAGCATGAACGCCTGGATATTGTTTATCGAGGTTATGCACCACAAGTGTACTATTCACTAACCCCTCCTTATCACCATTTCTAATAGCCGGCCGGCAATCAAAGAAATTGATTACCGACCGCCGATATTAACAACTATTGGGTTTGATTCTTAATATTATCGGGAAAGATAAGTCTCAATTATTTCTTCCCACGGATGAGCTTCTAACTCAACATTTGGATAGAAATTATCTGCATTATCTTTGTATGCAATTCGTGGTCTAATATCAAACTGCTGAGGAATATCTTGTCCAAGATGTTTCATTACTGCGAAACGAACTCCGTACCAACCCCATTCGGGGAAACCATGCCACGTTTCTGCAAGAATCTTACCTTCGCGTATAAGATCAATTGATTCTGGGGTACCATCATTGGTTACTACCACAACTTCTTCATCTCTACCCGTAGCAGCAAGAGGATACGTCGCTCCAATACCCATCTCGTTGGAAGCTGCCCATATCACATCAAGCTCGCTTTGTGACTGTAAAATGTCTTCTGTTACTCCAACAGCCTTCTCTCTATTCCAATCTGCAGGTAATGTTGCGAGTACTTCTACATCTGGGAAGGAATCAATTGCCATATGAAAACCATCAACTCTCTGTCGAGAGAAGAAGCCTCCTGCAATTCCCTCAATTATCGCTACTTTTCCCTCAATATCGACTTCCTTTGAGCTCACACCTTCATACAGATCAAGATAGAAATCTTTATCAATAAATTCTGGAGCAGCTACAGATTCACCTTCGCCTAATACACCTGGACCTCCAAGATAGTCCAACACAGCATATCCAGATACTAACCCGGCATCGACATTACTAAATCCGATATAAGAAGCAACATCAATCCCTTCAATTGGTTCTAGAAGATTAACAACAATTACTGGAATGCCCGCATCATTAGCGGCACGTATTGCCGGAATAACGATATCAACTTCAGAAGGAGATACAATTATTGCATCCACGTTACGAGCTACAAAATCCTCTAAAACAGCAACCTGAGAACCAAAATCAGTGTGTGAAGCAGGCGATTGAGTAATGATCTCAACATTTAAGCCATTCTTACGAGCATCTTCTGCTGCCATCTCCATATATTCGGTAGCAGTCGCAAATACCCCAGTCACGTCAGGCGGACTCCATCCAAGAACGATTTCTTCAGGCAAACCATCTTGTGCTGAGTCACTCTTTTGTCCTTGAGCCATTACAGGCATCAAGCCAATAATAAGAATCAACAAGATAAGAACTACTTTTTTCACAGCAAACCTCCTAAATTTCGCATATAAGCATATGCGTTTCTTTTCTCATGAGCTCTTTAATTCTACTTTACCAACACGAAAAGTCAAGAAGTATTTACGTTATATTGTCGTTTAATGACTTTTATTATTGAAAATAAGGAATATCCTTTATCATGATATAGCCAAAAATATTATTAATTATATTTCTATATTTAAATGAATTATATCATGTGATATATTATCTAATTTCCACTTGTCTCAAGAAATAATACATTCTTAAATAATAGTCGTTTGACTTATGCATCACGCAATGATAGTATAAACGACACCATTCAACAATTGGAGGCAGTATCTATGACATTTAGCTTTAAAAATAAAGTCGCAATAATCACTGGAGGAGAGATGGGGATTGGAAAAGAAACAGCACTTCTCCTTTGTGAACAAGGGGCTAAAGTAATTATTGCTGGAATTAATGATGAGCAAGGAAAAATTACGCAATCAATTTTTCCTGATTCAATGGAATTTGTCCACACCGATGTTACTGATTATTCAAGTGTAGAGAACTGTTTACGAATAGCAGAAAAAAAATTTGGCCCCGTAAATGTACTAGTCAATTGTGCTGGTATTCATGTTGCCGGAGACATTACGGAAACCACCGAGAAAACTTGGCTTAAAATAATGCAAGTAAACGTGACAGGAACTTTCAATAGCTGCAAAGCTTGCATTTCTTCTATGAAGGCTCATAATGGGGGTTCAATCGTTAACGTTTCTTCTGAAGCTGGGTTAGTAGCAATTCCCGGGCAAGTTGCATATAACACCTCAAAAAGTGCTATCATTGGATTAACGAAGTCTATTGCAATAGATCATGCAAAACATCATATTCGTGCTAATGCAGTTTGTCCTGGAACTACATACACTCCATTAGTTGAAAAAGCATTACAAAATTCTGAAAATCCTTCAGAGAAACTTAAAGAACTTGAATCTAGTCGACCAGCAAATCGATTAGGAACCCCCCGCGAAATTGCTAGTGCAATTATAGCTATCGCAAGTGATGACATTGCTTATGCGACAGGTTCAATCTTCTCAGTAGATGGAGGATTAACCGCCCAATAATCTACTATAAATATAAGTTATATCTCCTCTGCAACTGATACAGTTAATCCAGCAAGCTGAAAGTCATCAAGGTCTTTCTTAAGAATATGCTTATCTGTTATCAACAGATTTATATCTGCAATAGGAGCGATTTGCATAAAACAAGTTCTGTTGATTTTGCTACTGTCACAAACAAGAATAACTTCACTCGCTATCTCAATGATCTTTCTCTTAAATTGCGCCATATCTGCGTTCGGGGTGGTAACTCCGTGTTTCACAGAAACACCATTACAAGCAAGAAAGGTTTTATCGACTCGAATTTCCGACAATGCTGAAATTGTCTGTGGCCCAAGAGAACAGTTATAGCCCTTTCGAATAATCCCTCCGATTAGCATAACCATCACATTCGGATAATCTTCTAATAATGAGGCGATAACAATATCATTGGTGACAATAGTCAAGTCCTCTTTATGCTTTAAGAACCTGACCATTTCAAGCGTAGTAGTACTGGTATCAACCGCAATTACATCTCCATCTTCCACTAGTGCCGCTGCAGTTCTGCCAATCGATACTTTTTCTTCCTTATGTTTTACAACTTTATCAAGTGTCCTTCTTTCAAATCCACTTTTGACAATACTAATTGCTCCACCATGCGTTCGATCCAATAAATCCATACGTTCGAGTGTGGTAAGATCGTTTCGAATAGTACCTGGAGATGCATTGAATAATTCACATAGCTCTTTGACAGAAACTTTATTCTTTGTGTTGATCAGTTCGAGAATTTTTTGTTGCCTTTCTTCTGCATACATAAATGCCATCCCCCGCATTCTCCATACCTTTCGTGCAATAGCTCAACAGCAAATCACCCACGGCTCAAGTATTCTTTTACCTTAGTTTGAATAAACTCACAAGACTTCTTCGCTTCTTCGTCCTTATCTGCACTGGGCATTACATCACGATATACACTAATATCTCGTCCGACTTCACCACCCGGAGTAATAAATGGCTCCATCACAATCCACTGGTTGAAAGAGATTTCGCGAAGTGCAGAAAAGATTTCATCCCAAGGAATCATGCCTACCCCTGGAGGTCTTCTGTTATTTTCTCCGATATGGAAGTGACCAAGATCATCTCCCGCTGTAAGAATGGCCTCCCTAAAGGAATTCTCTTCAATATTCATATGAAAAGT
>JAFGVF010000024.1 GCA_016938155.1 Candidatus Cloacimonadota bacterium | reverse complement strand
TGGCAAGATAAAGATACAATATCATACATTCAATGATGTTGGTGAAGGTGATTCTACTAACTATCCTCCTTGGTCAGGAAATTATAGTTCAATTGGGATAAGTGACCATACCGGAACTGACGGGATACAATATCTATTTGATCAGGTCTATGCACCTTCCTCCCAAGCTCTTTTTGATGGGTCAGCAATCCTCATAAGTGGTGAACCAAATGAGGAATTATCATATCTCCTAAGTGTTGACGAAGTATTATTCAGTGATTATGAGACAGGCAATATGGATGGACTAATGAATTCGCCTGAAAGTGTATATTTGTGCATTAATGTTACCAATACAACTCCTGATGTGCTTGAGAATATCGGTTTTGAACTCAATTGCAGCAATGATAATGTATCATTCGGGGATTATAATGAATTGATTCCTCGCATTCCTCCTCAGAGCATATTCCAGAAATGGATACCGGTTACAATTCCGGCAGGTCTTACTGCAACAGAACACTTATCCTTCCATGTAGTTCTAAGTTCTGAAAACTTTGATAACTATATATATGGCTTCAGTCAGACTATTGATGCTCCTTTAGCTCAGATTTCCTATTCAGGAATTGTTAACGGGAATGTTTCAGTAGAATCCGGTACTCCTGATTTTTCTCAAGGGATTGTCAGAAGTGAAAATACAAATAGTCAGGTTCAAGAAGACGGTGAATACAAGCTATTCCTGCCTCTCGGGAATGCTTATCAACTAAGGGCTGAGCTTGCTCATTATGCTCCCGGACTGTTAAGCGATGTTGCGTTAGGAAGCGCTAATCCTGTTCTTAATGATAATGACTTCCTGCTGGAACCACTCCCTGTACCAACAGGATTACTCGGTTTTCTTAATGACTCAACACTGAACCTTATGTGGATTGCACCAACTGTCGGCAACTATCCCGTACAAGGATATAATATTTACCGTTCTCTGAATGAGGGAGAATTTGAACTCATAGCTTCTCCGACCGGAACGGGATATCAGGATGTATTGCCGGTTAACGGGTTGTACACATATTATGTCGAAGCAGTCTATAACGAAGGTATCAGTTATCCTTCAGATATCTTTGTGATCAATGTTACAACCGGAAATGAGGGTGATGAGAACCCTTTAGTTACAAAACTTAACGGTAATTACCCCAATCCATTTAATCCAACAACTAATATCTTATATTCCCTGGCAGAACAGGGGAAGGTGAATATAAGCATCTATAACATCCGTGGTCAGCTGGTTCGTACTCTACTTAATGATACCCAATCTGCCGGACAATATTCCATTCAATGGAATGGCAAGGATGATGATAATCATGATTGTGCCACCGGATTATATATGTATCGATTACAGGCAAATGGCGTAGATACTATCAGAAAAGCATTGATGCTTAAATAGACTATCTAAGAGGTAAATATTTATGAGAAAAAAACTAATCATTCTGCTTTCAGCTTTCTGCATTCTTATGAATGCCTCTCTGTTTGGAGTTAACAATTCACAGGAAGCTGTTAAGCATTTCCAGGTACTTGAATCAACAGCAACACACACTACATTAGAATTTAATCTTCCCGATTTCGAGATTCTTACTGAGGAGATTAACAATATACCATTTAAACGACTTGCCATCCAAAGTGACGGACTGACACCTGAGGAGGGATTACCGGAATTACCGATCTACTCCACGCTGGTAGCTATTCCCTATCACGGTTCCGCATCTCTGGAGATAGTCAATAAACAAACCTATCAGATTGATAACTTCGTGCCGGCTCCAGTTCAGGAGGATGTAGCAGAGAATGATCGAACATTTGCGTTCAATGCTGATTTCTATAATTCTAATTCATCATATCCCTATGAAACGGAGTCTATATCTGAACCAAAGATAATCAGGGATTTCAGGGTAGTAGGCATGACCTTCTGTCCATTTAGTTATAATCCCGCTACTCGAAGCCTGGAAGTAACAGAAAGCGTAACATACCGGATTAACTATTCCAATACACCGAGTTTAAATGAGATGGAAGCACCAATTGCATATTCTCCCAGCTTTGAACCATTGTATCAGGCACTAATTACGAATTATGAAGAAGTAATTGATCGTACTATTCCTATGGATAATAAAAGACTACTTATTATCTACGGAGCAAATGATGACCAAGACTATCAGGACAAATTAGCTGAGTTTATTAAATGGAAGAAGCAGAAAGGATACAAAGTTCAGGCGATATCTACAGCCGACTGCGGTTCAACAACCGCTGAAGTGAAAGCACAAATCCAATTAGTTTATAACAATTATTTCATCAGACCGGAATATGTTTTACTGATAGGTGATGTCACAGGAGATATGCCGATTGAATGTTGGATGCCGAATGACAAAGCAAGTGACTATCCCTATACACAGCTGGCTGGTAATGATCTGCTTGGTGATGTATTCATTGGTAGAATACCTGCTGAGAATGTTACTCATTTTCAGACTATGGTAAACAAAGTATTTACTTATGAACGCGACCCGTTGGTTCAACCCGATGAGTGGTATAACCATATGCTTCTGGTCGGGCAATCTTATAGTTTAGAACAATCGCTTATTTATCTGAATTTGTTTATGAAATATGCTGCTCTCAATATAAATCCCAACTATACCTTTACTGAGTATTATGATGACCCCCAGGAAGACCTGATGCAAACAGCGTTTAATCAGGGAGTATCCTTCTTCGTTTATCGAGGTAGGGTTTGGATGAGTGGGTGGAATCCTCTCCCTGCCGAAACTGAGTTCACGAACGGGATTATGATGCCGCATTGCATACTTGTAAACAGCAATACTGGGAGATATGATGGTAGCAGTGTAACAGATTCCTTTGTTCGATACGGTACTCCTACTCAACCTAAAGGTGCTATTACAGCAATTGGGATGACACAAGTTACTTCACATCACTATATGCAAAATATGATTTCCGGTCAGATTATTGACAGTATTTTTAATTGGGGACTGAGAAACATGAGTGCTCCCTTACTTGCTGCAAAGCTCGTGAATGATATTGTTTACTCCGACTCCGAATCTTTTTATGTCAATTACTTCAATGATGGGTGTAATTTGATGGGAGACCCTACTGTTGAGGTCTTTATTGGCACACCTCAACCGATTATCGTTGAATATCCTGAGAGTGTTTATCCCGGGCAGAGTTGTTATCCTGTGCATGTTGAGGATAATGATGGTTCCTCACTCGAAGGAGCAGTTGTAACTTTGGTTAATGATGCTAATATGCAGTTAATCACTGAAACAGATGCCTATGGAAATGCCCTCATAGAGTTACCCGATGATTTAGTAGATAACACATCCTTTACTCTTACCGTTTCGAAACATGACCATGTTCCTGTTTATGAAGAGATACAAGTGATAAACTCGGATGGGATTAACATTACTTCAGTATCCTTCCTTGATGCGATGGGTGGTGACAATGATGGAGTTCCGGATGCAGGTGAAACAATTAGCTTCAATCTTACCCTGGCAAATCTTGGAAATACTAATATTACTAATCCTACTATAACAATGAGTACTGATGACCCATACCTGACGATTTTGCAGAATAGTGCCTTATTCAACACAATTCCAGCGGGAAGCTCTACCACAGCAACTTCTGTTTTTCAGATACATATAGCCGGGAACACCCCGCCGGATTATCATGGAGTTGTAAATCTTGAAGTTTCAGGACAGGATTATTCAGCTTATCTTCACATAAATGTTCAAAATGGAAACATAGAGATTACAAATATAACTCTGGATGATGATAATGGCATCCTTGAAGCGTGGGAAACCACTTCATTTATTTTGAGCCTGACAAATAGCGGGAATCATGCAATTTCTGAATTGAATGTCGAATTATCCTGTGAATCGGATATCATCATTTTAAGAGACAATCATGCCTTCTATGGTTTTATGGATTGTGGGGAAGAAGTAAACAACTCCGGTGATTTATTAACAATATCGGCACGAGACCAACAATTACCTGGTTTTGATATCGAAATAACGGCTCATTTCTACGATGAAGCCGGCTTTAGTCAATTTGAGACCTTCCGCATCCCTACCGGAACTCCTGATTTAACTAGTCCTACCGGACCAGATAACTTCGGGCACTATATCTATCACAGCAGTGATACAGCATATCCGAATGCACCCGTTTATGAGTGGATTGGCATTGCACCGGATGAGGGTGGCAATGGAACACATTTTTCCGGTATCATTGATGATGGGCTTGATCATGATCTGGGAGATGATGTAGGTTCAATCACCATTGACAATACTGCTCTTCCCTTTACTTTCACCTTTTATGGACGGGATTATGATGAGGTTTATGTTTGCTCAAATGGATTCCTGACCTTCGTACCTACAGAATTAGGGAATTTCCAGAATTATCCGATTCCGGGTCCGATGTGTCCTGATCCTTTGATTGCACCTTTCTGGGATGACATGTTTTTCCAGGATGGTTCAAATGGTGGTATATTCTACTGGTATGATGATATAAATCACTACTTTGTGATTGAGTGGTATAATGCCACAAATGGATATCTTACGGACGGTTATACACCAGAGCAATTTGAAGTAATTTTATATGACCCGATCTATTATCCTACTTCTACAGGAGATGGGATGATAAAATTCCAATACCATACATTCAATGATATTGATGATGGGATTTCAATTTCTAATCCTCTTTGTGCCGGTCAGTATAGCTCTATCGGTATAAGCGACCATACAGGAACGGACGGGATTCAGTATCTCTTCGATCAGGACTATGCTCCTACCGCCCAAGCTCTTGCTGATGGAACGGCAATCCTGATTAGTGGCGAACCTATAAGTGAATTGGCTTATGTGCTCAGTATTGATGATGTACTCTTCTGTGACTATGAGATAGGTAATGGTAATTCGTTACCTGATTCCGGAGAAGAGTTTTTTCTATGTGCCAATATCAGTAATCAGAGTTCATTTAATCAGGAGAATGTGGAGATTGAATTCTCCTGCACTGATGACAATGTAGTTATCGGAGATTTCAATAGTAATATTTCTCTAATTCCTGCCTACAGCACTATCCAAGCCTGGGTTCCCGTGACAATACCTGCCGGTGTACCAAATGGTATTGCCTATAACTTCCCCGTTGCAATGCAGGCGTCGGGATATGAAGAGTTTGTTTACAATGTTACTCTGGTAACAGGTTATGATGCAGGAATAAGTACTTCGATTGGAATAGTAAACGGTATTGTTTCTGTTGATGTTGGAACCCCTGATTTGTCACAGGCATTGATTAATGATGGACTGTTTCTCTATGCAGGGGTCTCCTCAGAAGGGGTATATAAATTCTTCCTCGAACTTGAAAGGGAATACAATCTGGTATCGTATCTTGCTCACTATGCTCCCGGGATAATGAATAATATCGTGTTAACTACTGCCAATCCAGTTCTGAATGATTATGACTTCCTATTGAATCTTCTTGCGGAGCCAACAGGTTTATTCGGTTTCCTTAATGGTACAGTTTTAAATCTTCAATGGAGTGAACCGGAAACAGATTATCCCGTCTTGGGATACAACCTTTACCGTTCTCTTAACGAAGGCAGCTTTGAATTGATTGCCTCACCTGTCCAAGTGCTGTATCAGGATACTATTACTGAAGACGGTCTCTATACTTACTTCACGGAAGCTGTCTATGAAGAAGGGATTAGCTATCCTTCTGCTAATTTCGCAATCAATGTTACAACGGCAAATGAAGAAGGTGAAATACCATTTATCACTCAGTTGAACGGTAGTTATCCTAATCCTTTCAACCCGATTACCAATATTTCCTATTCCCTGGCAGAACAGGGGAAGGTTAAGATTTCGATTTATAACATTCGTGGTCAGGTGGTTCGAACTTTGGTTAATGAAGTTCAACCTTCAGGAAATCATACCATCCAATGGAATGGCAAAGATAATAATAACATAGACTGTGCAACCGGACTTTACATGTATCGCTTCCAGGCAAATGGCGTAGATACGATTAGAAAGGCTTTGATGTTGAAATAGTTTGTTTCATGTAGTTCTCCAAAGCCCTGCTGATTAGTGGGGCTTTTTGTGTTACTCCCTGATAAGCTCGCGCCATTACGAACAGAGCGAGTTCGGGGCTATGCGAAATAGGAAAAACAAAGCTTAAATGCAAAATGCCAGAAAATAACGGAAGACGCCCATTTATCATTTTTCTTGACATTAAAGCTATCTCTGGAAACTGATTTTGACCTGTAAATCTCACTTAAAGGAGCTACTTATGTTGAAGATAGGCGTAGTAGGCGTTGGCCACCTCGGAAGACATCATGCCAGAATTCTCAGCACCCTCAGTAATTGCACAATGATTGGAGTCTATGATAAAGACACCAAGCGTTGTAAAGAAATCGCTAACGAGTTTAATCTTGCGAGTTTTGACAGCTATGAGAATCTTCTGAATAATGTTGATGCCGTGGATATTGCCGTTACGACTACCTATCACTATGAATTAGCTAAGTTAGCTCTTGAGCAGAAGAAGCATGTTTTTATCGAAAAACCGATAACAACTACTGTGGAGCAGGGCGAAGAGCTTGTTGCTCTCGCTAAAGCTAATAATGTTAAGATTCAGGTTGGGCATATCGAAAGATTCAATCCGGTGATAATCAAATCAGCAGGTCTTATCGGGACTCCCCTCTTTATTGAATCGCATCGTCTGCATAAGTTTAACCATCGCGGTACGGATGTGCCGGTCGTTCTGGATTTGATGATTCATGATATAGACCTTATTCTCAGCTTCGTGAAGAGCGATTTAGTTGATGTTCAGGCAAGTGGTATAGGAATCGTGACCAAAAGCATAGATATTGCCAATGCCCGTCTGGAATTTGCCAACGGAGCTGTTGCCAATATCACAACCAGTCGCATCTCCATGAAGATGGAACGCAAGATTCGGTTCTTCCAGAAGAATGCCTATATCTCGGTTAACTTCCAGGATAAAGAAGTTGTTGCTATCCGTAAATCCAAGGATTTAAAGAAGATACTGCCAGCCATCCTGTTAGGACAAAAGAACTTCAATCCTGAAGACCTGGTTGAGCAGGAAATAATAACAACAGAAGATATTGTGAAAGATGCACTTACAATGGAGCTTGAATCATTCATTGAAGCTATCGAGAATGATACCAGACCTATCTGCAATGGTGAAGATGGTCTGCAAGCCCTGAGAGTGGCACAGCGAATTATTGATGAAATAAACAGGCATATACTGCTTGCAACAGATAAATAAACGGAGTTTAGAAATGAAAGATGTACAAGTAAAAGATATAAAAAACCATCTCGGAGAAGAGATAAGACTCAATGGTTGGGTCAAGAACATCCGTTCAAGCGGAAAGCTTCTCTTTATCATATTCAGGGACGGAACAGGTTGGTTGCAGGCTGTTGCCTTTAAACCTGCCCTCGGTGAAGATAAGTTCGAGGCTGCAAAGACGCTGACCCTCGAATCATCCGTAAGAATCACAGGAACACCTAAGAAACACCCTAAACAAGAAGATGTTTATGAAGTTGATGTAACGGGTGTCGAGATTGTTCAACTTACCGAAGATTATCCCATCGGAAACAAGGAACATGGTCCCGACTTCCTGCTGACAAACAGACATTTATGGCTTCGCTCCAGCAAACAATGGGCTAACCTCAGGGTTCGCCATACTGTTTATTTCGCCATGTGCGAATACCTGAACAACAATGATTTTATCCGCTTTGACTCCCCTATCCTCACACCTAACGCGTGTGAAGGAACAACCACACTCTTCGAGCTGGATTACTTTGACCAGGGCAAGGCTTATCTTTCCCAGTCGGGTCAGCTTTATCTCGAGCCGGCTATCATGAGTCTGGGTAAAGTCTATGACTTCGGTCCCGTATTCAGGGCAGAAAAGTCCAAGACCCGCAAACACCTGACAGAATTCTGGATGCTGGATGCGGAAGGTGCCTATGTGGAGCATAAAGAAAACATGCAGATTCAGGAAGGTATGATCAGACATGTAATAAATACCGTGATTGCAAAATGCCCAAAAGAACTGGAAATTCTGGAAAGGGATGCTGAGCAGCTCAAAAAGGCAGATGCACCCTTCAAGATTCTAACTCACCGTGAGGCAGTGGACTTATGTCGCTCTAAAGGCTCCGAAATGGGCTATGGTGACGACTTCGCTACCTCAGATGAAGAATTAATCACCGAAGGTTCTGATGTGCCAATCTTCATTGAAAAGTGGCCTAAAGAGATAAAGGCTTTCTACATGAAAAGAGACCCCGAAAATCCCGATTTGGTTCTCGGTAGTGACCTGCTGGCTCCGGAAGGTTTCGGTGAAATCATCGGTGGTTCCCAGCGTGAGGACAGTTATGACCTCTTACTTGAAAGAATGAATGATGAAAAGATGGACATAGAAGCCTACCAATGGTATCTTGATATGAGAAAATACGGTTCAGTTCCGCATAGTGGATTCGGAGTCGGGCTCGAACGCCTGACCCAATGGATGACAGGAACAAGACATATCAGGGAGGTTATCCCCTTCCCGCGTATGATTTATAGAATTTATCCATAGTAACTGGGATTTAAAGCCCGTATATTTACATGGATAGCCACTACCTTCGGGTAGTGGCATTTTTTTAGCATCAAGACCTTTCAAATGGTTTTTAGACCTTTGAAATGGTCAGAGCAGATAAATGCAAATCATCTGATGTTTATTGTTCCTAATAGCCTCAAACGAGCTTTGCTCACTTAGGTGCAGACTCTTTTTTTCAGAGACGAAGAGGACAGAGAGGACTTGATTATCAAGAATTTAGCACCGGTTTAATGCATTTGTCCCCTTCGTCCCTGTTTGTCCTTTTGTGTCCCGGTGGATTGATCACTCAATTGAAGAATACTTAAAGAAAATTGTTAGATCTGATGCTTCTTCAACTTTACTGTAATCAACGGATCCGGATATTTTGCTTTGTATATAACCATAACTGAGCCTGTTATGTTATCACGATCAAGATTGAACGGTAGCGTAAAATGTCTTTTTGTAACCTTATCTCCAATCATTACGGCTCCCTCAATAGTGCCACCAAAGATTATGTAGTCAGTTTTAAAATTGAGCATTCTTCCGAGTTGACCGCGGTTCCTTTTCACTCGACAATTCTTTAACACTGCATCTCCAACTGTCCCTTCAACTGTTCCATCAGGATTAATGGAAAGACTAATATCTACCGTTTGATTGGCTGATGCAACTGTTTTGACAAAACTACGAAGTTCCTCTCCCCTCCATTCTCCGAAGAGTGATTTCGGTAAAGGTTTTACTGCAAAAAGTATTGTGCTGCCTACGATTAAAACCAACATTAATAAAAGCTTCATAATAACCTCAGTTTGATGATATTGAGACTTTGACAATCTACAAATACCTTGTCAATGAAAACTATTTATTGACATGCTAAATCTGCCTAAATACTCTTTGTTGCGATAACAGGAGGAGTAAATCATGGAATTCAGCATTGAATTGGAGAAGTACTGGCGACATAAGATAAGCAAAGCTTTAAAAGAGTTGAGAGCTGAGAAATCATTGGATTACATACACAAACATAATGATTACTCAAAACAGACAGCAATTGACTTCACAATGAAACTCTTTGATGTTATGCGGGAAGAGCTTTCGGAAGAGAAGATTATCCATGCTGTTACTGCCTGCGGATGTGAATATCCGAAACAGGATTTAGAGGCGATAAGGCTGGACTACCTCAAACATCAGGATTTAGAGAGAGTTCATGCAAAGC
>JAFGVF010000023.1 GCA_016938155.1 Candidatus Cloacimonadota bacterium | reverse complement strand
TGACGGTTCACAGAGACATAGATTGTACATGTATTTCTATGATGATGCAAGTTGGGGCTCATCTGAACACAATGAAGGGAACACAGTCGCCGGACAGGTTGTAATCAATGCAATTGATTTAATACTACCTCTTGCCGTTTCTAATGAAGAACATGTCAACAACATACCGAATGTGATAGATGTTAACAACTATCCAAACCCCTTCAATCCTCAGACCAGTATAGCCTACACCCTTAAGAATAGCGGAGATGTGAAACTGAGTGTCTATAATGTGAAGGGACAGAAGGTTGATACTCTCGTGAATGAGAGACAAACAGCCGGTGAACATACCATTGTCTGGGATGCTACTTCCAATGCCAGCGGTGTATATTTCTTACGCCTCGAAAGTGGTAGTAACTCTGTTACCCGTAAAATGATGATGATTAAATAACCCACACAATTCCCCTATATGTTAGATTCAGCCCCTGAGAAATTGGGGGCTTTTGTTTTGCAAAACAAAAGGCAGGCTCAGATGAGCCTGCCTTTTAATATATCACTGAAACCTTACAGCTTTGCTTCCAGTTCTTTAAGTAACAACTCCGGTTGCTTCTCGTTTAGGGCATAGAAATCAAGAGTTACATTGTGCTTCTCAAGCAGTTTCTCCACTTCCTGGACATAGATGCCTTTTCCCTTTATCTTCTCGGTTTCTTTGAGGAGTTTGGCATAGCTTTCTTCATTCTGCACACCTTTCCAGTTCTCACCTTTTGTAACCAGGTTCAGTCCGCAACAGGGGCTTCCCTCTACCCAGATGATTCCGCTTATATCGTATCCGTTATGAAGATAGTCCTCAATCTGATGGAGAACCGGCTTGAATATCTTACGGCAATGTCTGCGGAAGATAGGGAAATCAAACTGATCACGCACATGTGCCCAGCGTCTTACGCCGAAATGAGTAATCTCGGGGCAGGGTAATTGAATAATGGCATAATCCTTATCCATCAGGAGTTTCACAAGCTCCTTCTGGATGCTGCTATAAGGGTTCTTACCCTCTACCTTTGAATTTACATTCAAAAGGCAGTGGGAGAGCAGGATAATCTTTCTTGCACGACCAGCCATCGTTTACTCCATCTCATCGAGCGGTTTATTAAATTCTTCCGTACCGGGGACAGCGAATCTACCGTTTCGGATGATGTCCAGTTTCTCACCTGTTGGTGTTATTGCCGTGATGAAACCAAGTTCTTCATAAGGCAGTGTAATGTCCGTATGTACGCCGGTATAGGCATTCTGCGGGTCGGTCTTTCTCTTGCAGGACATCTCGTTCTCGCGAGCAGTTATCTCCTTGCCGTCAATCGGATTGTATGAAGGGAAATCCTCTTCCCAACTGAAACAGGTATCACCGATAGCAAAGTGAGGTCCCATTTTCTCAATAATGAGTACGGGGAGAACATCCAGAATATCGAACTTCTTTGCCATCACATGGGCAAGCGTATTGGTTCCAATGGCAAACTCACCGATCGGCAGGGTCTTATGCGGGAAAAGCAGATTCTCTTCGATATACTTCCTGTTTTTCTCTTCATCAGGATTATTGGTGCAGGAATAATCAGAGACAAAACCGTCTTTAAATGTGAGTTTCAGATTCTGGAACTTCAACCCATTAAGAAATGTCTCTTTAATATGGAGAACACCATCTGTACCGGTAAGTTTGGGAGATGTAAACACTTCCCCGACAGGGATATTCACATCGGCACCACAATTGACAAAGTTTGTCTGTTTGGACGGGTCATCGAGTTTCTGCATCATGACCATGATGTCTGTTTCGTTGCCGGCTGTACCCTTTACATGCACCTTTTCGGCAAGGTCTAATCTATCCACAATCTTCTGTTGAATAGCTTCCCATTTCTCGGTATCAAGCATGTTAACTTCGGCTGTGGCTTCATAAATCTCTTCAAACTTATCACCGATTTCGGGAGTTGGGAACCCGATAATACAGAAGCTTGTCTCGTCGCGTGGGATATATTTGTGCATAATCTGGTTAGACTTAGTCCGGCTCATCTGACTGATCTGCTGCTGTTCGGGAGTATATTTAAGGCATTCTTTCTTCTGCTCGGGATCGAATGGCTTCTCTCCAAAGTTATCGAAATAGACCGGACCCCCGTAAACGCGAAGCAAATCTTCTGCAGCTTTGCATTGCTTTTCAAACAGTTCAATTGACTTGTTTACATACTCTTCATTATAGAAGAAGGCATTAGCAAATCGTTGATCATAGTCATACTGTCTGTTGATAGGAGTTGCTGAAACGCGGGAATAGAAAGGCTTGAGGTCATGCTTTGCCAGATGGACTGCTACAGCTCGGGCAAGTCTCTCTTGACCCAGATTATAGATGAGGTTGTAGGTTTTCTTCTTAGCTAAATCCTTCCTACTCAAAGTATAACTTCTGATGAATCCGTCTGCAGTACGTGCAGCAAGTCTTTGGAGTTTTTCCTCGGGATAGCTTCTCATGAAATCTGCTATCTTCAGTTCATTCTCGCTTACGAAGTTGCCATATTGATAGAGATAGCGATTATCAGAAAGATCAGCATCAGCAATTATTTTATGGTTCTTACCATATTCCGGGGTCCAATTAGCGATAAAGGAAGCAATATTTAGATCATCATCAATATCTTCAAGTGATTTAACTATCAATGCTTTTATAGTTTCATAATCAGGTGTTCCCTTCATAAGGAGGTTGTACATATCTATCAGATTCTTCATCCATTTCAGATTCATAAAACCTTTACCGGAGAAGATATAGCTCTTGAAATTGAAGAATATCGTATAGTAGAAAGAAAGCATCTGACCCATACCGTTACCGAATTCCATCACGGCATATTCAGGATTAAGGATGCTGTATTTATATCTGTCCGGTAAAAGCTCTGACCAAATAATGGTATTTCGTTCCTGGAGAGTTTTCAGGGAGTTTTTCAGATAGTATTTATCACTGAAATCCAATTCAAGTTTACGGGCTGCAAGTGCCTTGTCAGCACATTTATAAATGAATTGTTTCAGCTTGTCGTTTTCTGGTTCCAGTTGGGCTCTAATTGTTTCCAGTCGGGCTATCACTTCCAGATATTCTTTTTCAGTTTCTTTCTTTCGAGTCTCGAAGAATTTGTCTATTTGCATTAATCCTCCCACTGTGATTTAATTTCTTGCCTTATTTCAAGTTACTGTCTGCTTTGTAAAGTTTTTTTTAAAATCTGGTGTATTATCTCGAGAAACGATTCAGTTTTCTATAACCTTTCCCGATAACACTCATCTACTCTGAAGTGCAAATTCTTTAACTGAATCTATGAAAAAAGCCCCCGTTTCCGAGGGCTATGTAACATCTATCGGTTTACTTCATCAGAAGCATTTTCTTTGTATTTGTATATTCCTGTGATTCCATACGATAGAAATAAACACCTGAGGCAACATTCCTGTTATCAGAGTCAGTGCCTTTCCATACTATCGAATGATTCCCGGCATTGCGAACTTCGTTTACCAGAGTATTAATTCTCTGACCTTTGATATTATAGATTTCAATCTTTACATTACCGGCTTCCTTAAGAGAGAAAGCAATAGTTGTTTCCGGGTTGAACGGATTCGGATAGTTTCCGTTCAGAGCAGTAACGATAGGAAGATTATAATTTTCTTCGTTTCCTGTTGCAGCTTCAACATGCAGAGTGATTGAATGTGAAGGATAAAATGTATCATTACTGTTTACAGTAATTACTTCTTCCAGATTCTCATCTTCTACGGCTGTATGTTTAACTAAGAAAATTAGAGATTCACCACCTTCGATTGTGAAATTCTGTGATTGATTCAGGGTGAAACCATCAGGCATAATCAAATAACCGGTCAAAGTTTCATTACCTGCATTCTGAATCAGAAGTTCGCGACTGTATTCCACATTTGGTGTTACATCAATGAACTCAACAGTTTCAGTATTGCAGAAGAAGATTGGCATGTTCGTTCCACCTGTAGCACCTCCCGGTAGCAATAAATCATCGATAAAGGCTGCATTCTGTCCATCAAGAGTTGACCAATCAGTGTCATATCTCCAGGAGAAGTTATGATTACCGGCTGAAGCTGAATAGGTAAACTGAGCCCATCCTGTTTCACCTGACCATCTGTTGATTCTTGTAGTTCCGTCATAGAACTCCAACCAGTCGTAATTGCTCTCTGAAGATACTTTATACCAGAAGCTGACTTCACCGGCTGTCGGTAAGTTGGCATTCAGATTGAGAGTAGAAACCTGATTATTTCCGATGGTTCCGGATTTAGCACTGTAAGTCCCGCCATGAGATTCGCTGGAAGTTATCAGCCAGTTACTATTGCCGGCAAAAGCCCAATTAAGTGTTCCGAAATCACCGGTCTCGAAATTATCTCCGCTCAATCCGACTGGAATAAGGTAATTATCAATAAATGAACCACACTCCGCTACAACAGAAACACCAAAGACCAAAGCAGCTGCATCGAAACTACCTGATAATTGAATTGGGAAAGAGAGATTCGTGTTTATACCTGTTGGCAGATTTCCAAGATTTATTGATTCTGAAGCTACGGTTACTTCAGGATTATTCACAATGAATGAGGCGACAGCCTGATTAGCAACCATGTGTCCTGAATTCACAAGCACAAAGTTGATTGTAGCACCTTCTCCGGCATCCAGCATTCCATCTCCGCTGTTATCTGTAACAACCATATTGCTGAGAGCAAAAGCAGGAGCAAAGGCTGTAAGAGTAACATTGGATTGCCATAGATTGTTGTGGTCGCCCATAGAGATATTGAATCTGAGATTGTGTTCATCAGGAACATGAGAGCTGACAACTATCTCAAAAGCATCATCAAGAGAAACTTCTCCATTTGCAGTTACAGCTGCAATCGAACAGATGTTATTGGTGATAGTAATATAAGGGTCAGTAGTGCTTAATGTTGCTGTGACATTAGAAACATCCTGATTTCCAATATTGGCAATGGTTAAATCTATTAAGGCAGTAGTTCCGGCATTAACAGAGGTTGCCTGGTCAATCATAAAACCTGGTACATTAAGATATGGACCGTTATTTGGAATGACCTGAACAATTGTCTCGGATGGTTGATAACCATAGCCGGTAGAGACTATTTTTACATCACAAGCTTCAGTTATTGCGTCAAAAGTAAGATTTATTGCCCCTGCATTATCCGCTAAACCGGCAGCTAAAATCTCACCGTTTTTAGTTAAGGAAACATAACAGTATGGAGATGTAACAACATCCATGGATTGCTGTCCGATGAATATTTGGGCAGGTGCACTGATAGCATTCGTTGCAGGAACGCCGATATAGGGGTTCAGAGATGGGTCGCCCATGATAGAGTAGATTTCCCAATAATAGTTGTAATCTCCGTTACCTTCAACGACAGCAAGATTTCCCATAACCGTTATGGAACCTGCTGTAGTCGTCCAGTCGGAATAGACTTCACCATGTTCATGGAACATCGCATCATATACACCGATATGTCCGGCAGTCCATGGTGTCCCACTCCCGCTAATCGGTCTGTTTCCTACAGCCCACCAGTAATCTTCGTCCCAATATGTTGAGTTTGTTCCCCCAATGTAAATCACAGCACCTTTATCCGCAGCTCTCAACCATGCTTCTCCAAAACAAGTATCTGTTTGAAAGTGGTTAGTGAGACAGCAATTACCTACGGCTACAGTATATTTACCGGAGTTCGTTAAGCCATTTACATCGTTGTTATTGAATTGTGGATCATACCATTCCTGATTATCACCATGGGCAGTATAATTGATATAACCAACTCCATTAGATACATCCTGAATAATTGAAGTTTCCTGATTACCTGATGAAGGGTAAAGATAGGCATTAACATCAAGTCCGTGTGCTGTATTAAAGTAGTTGTTTGTTGCATAGTTAATTGCACCATTGGCATGACTTGAACCGTAGTTACTGTCAACACCGGCAATTAAAGTCACATTATCAAGGTAAGATGGATCAGGCATTAGATATTTTTCATACATCAAAGTCTTATCAACTTGAGGTTGCAACTGATTGATATTCTGAGCCGAGAATCTTCCGAAATACATCTCAGGCATGTAATCATTTCCCTGAAGTTTGACATAGTTCAGATCGGTGATATGTGTTCCGGTGGCTCCGTTATAAGCAGGAACCTGGGCGACATCACCAACGATTAGCAGATAAGACGGTGCCGGGTTTTCTGTAGTTGCACTGTTCCAGATACCCGAGATAAAGTTGGCTATTGCCGTCGTTGAAGTTCCTATGGTTTCAGTTGTTCCAACCGTTACATTGAATCCTTGCTCTGTTTTCCAATTAATGAAGGGCTGTAGTGTTGATAAGAAACTATTGGGAGTTATAATAATATACCCGAGTGGGTAACGATTTAAAGTTGTCCTTGCATCCAGTGTGAAGAATACAGTATTATCGATAAGATTATCAAATACAGAAGAAGCAGTTCTGGCTTTGAGTGCCATCGTTTCGTCCATATCACCGTTCAGGTAGGCAATATCTACCTCAGCTTCCGTTATAATGGTAAGTTCTCCGTTTACAGGATTGTAGGAAACAGGATAGTAATCAACTGCAAAAAGGCGAGCATTACGCAAGATTCCAAGCTCGTGTACCTTCACAATTTCGTAGTCTTCCTGTGTCTGCGTATAGTATTTTTGATTTATAATGAATTCCAATGTCGAAGGGTCAGCACTTTTAGGCACTGGTGCTTGAGCAGGAATAATTTTTGCAGAAATTCCGTATTCAGATAGCGTAATTGTTTTCTGAGCCAAAACATTTACGGAAGGCACAACCTCGGCATTAAGCGGTACTTCTATAATTTTTCTTTCCATGGGAAGCTTGGGGGCACCAATATTTGAAGTATGGGTGAAACCGGTAATTCCAATTTCTACAAAAGTGCCTTTAGGAGTTTCAACTCCAAACCAGTTTAAATCGGCAATGTCATAACCTATTTCCAAACCGTTATTATTACCTCTCAACAATTCAGTACTTGTTCTGCCGGAATCAAGTCTGATATTCTGTTGAGTGGCAAAGACGGTTAGAATAAGCATCATTGCTGTGATAATCAATATTATCCGTTTCATTTCATCTCCTTATATATCTCTATCATATCTCTTATATCATAATGATATTATCTCAGCTTGCAATTTCAGTTCCTTATGAACTTTTATTTTTTTGAAAGCGTCCAACTGAGCCAATTCAGGTCTCTATTTAGTATGTCACTGCTTCTGGAAAAACTCAAGATTTCGAATCTCTTTGAAACCAGCTTTTCGATTTGTCTTTGGCTATAGAAGGATTCAAATCGTCCATCTTCGTGGGTAACTTCACCGGCTCCCTCTTTTAAAGACAAGAATAGTAATCCTTTTACTTCGATTAAATTGATGAAGTTAATAAATTCAGATACAGTCAGATGGTGAAGGGCAGCGTTTGCAAAGATGTGTTTTACGGCTGTCCCCTCTATGAATGCGTTTATAAACTCTACTTCAGAGAAATCTATCATATATGAACAGCAGGGGATAAGCTTCTTCAATTCAAGAACAATATCGATAATGTAGTCACTTCCGCTTATATTATAACCCTTATCGTAAATATATCTCAAACAATTTCCAGACCCGCTTCCAAGCTCTAAGATCAAATCTTTCTGTGAAGGTACAAATCCCAGAAATCGATCTATTTCCTCATGCGGAACACAGTCTGCCGTGGATTTACAGTATTCTCTCCAATTCTTCTCATAGTAATCGTAGGTATTTGCCATATTCTATATCCTTATCATTTCATAAAATTCTTACATTGCTTGTTGGTCAAGCAGTTTCCATTGTTTGGTTATATCAAGAAGACGAGACTGTTCAAACTTAGTACTGATTTTATCTCCGGTTTATCTTTTCAATCGGTTTACATACCTTAGAATTTCTGACATACAATACATTAAACT
>JAFGVF010000260.1 GCA_016938155.1 Candidatus Cloacimonadota bacterium | reverse complement strand
GGCTGTACCACCCAAAACAGCCATCTCCATACCATCAATGGTTGCCTCAAAATATCTTTTATCTACATCGGTATAGCGTTTCTTCGTATACAGCGTATCCAGTTTTTTGCCTTTGATCCTTTTTACAATATGAGGCGTATAAAAATAACCTTTATTAGCAACAATTGCTGCCAAATTTGCTGTTTGCATAGGTGTTGAGATTACTTCTCCCTGACCAATTGCAATAGAGATTATTGTCAAAGCACGCCATCCTCCTTTTCCATATACTTTATTATAAACTCCAGCATTTGGAATATATCCTCTATTCTCATTCGGAAAATCGACCCCCAATTTATACCCGAACCCAAAAGATACAATCATATTCTTCCAACGCTCAAAAGCATCTTCTACAGAACCATATTTCGGATTATCTATCATCGCTCTTAACCCATAACAATAATATGCATTACATGAGTGCTGAATAGATTGTCGCATATTTAAAGGAGATGCATGTGAGTGACACCCAACATGTAATCCACCTGCAGTAAATCCGCTATAACAAGGGTAACGGGTATTAGGCGTAATAATTCCTTCTTGTTGAAAAATAAGAGAATTTACGACTTTGAATGTCGAACCCGGAGGGTAACGGGCCATAAGTGGTCTATCCAAAAGTGGCTTTAAAGGATCTTTATTTAGTTTCTCAAAATTCTTGCTTCGCTGACGCCCAACAAGATCGGAAGGATTGAAAGTTGGGCTTGAAACAAGAGCTAATATTTCTCCTGTTGATGGTTCAATCGCAACAACACTTCCAATTTTCCCTTGCATCAGTTGCTCTCCATACATTTGAAGATCTACATCTAATGAAAGAGTTAGGTTTTTACCTGATACAGGTTGCTTATCTAAAGCTCCGTTTTCATATTTCCCTTTGATACGACCACGCGCATCGCGTAACAAGATCTCAACACCCTTTTCTCCCCTTAGATCTTTCTCATAGTATTTTTCCACACCATTCTTCCCTGCATAATCTCCTTGCTCATAATATTCATCCTCCTCGATATCCGAACGCGAAACTTCACCTACTGAACCTAAAGCATGCGCAGCGCATGGGAAGGTGTACTCACGCAAGGTTCTGTTTTGTATATAAAATCCGGGAAACTTAAAAAGTTTTTCTTGTAATACGGCATATTCTTCAACCGATAACTGAGACAACAAAAGTTGAGGAGTATATGGAGAGTAACCACGATCTTTATGGATCTTTTTTATCAGTCTGATAAACTCATCTTTTGTAATATTTACCGCATTACAAAAATCAAGTGTATCAAATTCCTCAACCTCCTTCATTACGACCATTACATCATATGCCGGCTTATTGTAAACAAGAAGCTTCTCGTTTCTATCATAAATAAAACCACGAGCCGGATACTGTATTCTTTTCAGAAAAGCATTACTATCAGCATTCTCTTTATAGGTCTTGTTAAAGATTTGAAGGCTCAACAATTGAATTACAAAGATGGCAAAAACAAAGATGATCATCCCTGCAAGAACTCTGCTCCTATCTTTGTATTTGTCATTTAACATACAATTATTTTTTCAATCGTAATCTTTCGATACCTAATACCAATAATAATGTAAAAATTGAACTGAAAAAAAGTCTTAAGAATAGAAGACCTAATGCATTGAGGGAGAATGATTCTACAGAGAACAATATCAAATGATGAACTAAAACCATTAAGACGGCATAGCGAACGAACTGCCCCATACCGAACGACTTCATTGAAGGGATAATTAACTCATAATTATCATCGCGAGGGATAAGCAGTTTAATAATTGGATTTCTGAAGAATGCTACAAAAACCGTTGCAAAAGCATGCATCCCCGGTGTATTGGAAAAGATATCAATAGACAATCCCAGCACAAAAGCAAGAAATAAGAGCAGACCTCTATTTATACTTAGTGGCAATGTCAAAATAAACAATATGTATAAATACGGATTAATTATCCCAAGGAACTTGATATTATTCAAGATCAGGACTTGTACCAGCACAAGTACAATAAAAGATCCTATTTGTTGTAAAACTAATCTCATTCCACTATCCTATTCTCAAGTTTTTCTTGTTCTTCTTTATGCAGATAATCCATCACATTCACATAAGAGACTGTTCTGAAATTAACTGATAATCTCACCTTTATCTCATAATAATTATCATCATTTGCCTTTTCATAATCTTCAATTACTCCAACCATAATGCCTTCCGGAAAGAAGTCGGAATAACCACTGGTCACTATCGAATCACCTTTCTTTATATTCACATGTCGTGGCACCTGAACCATCTTTGCAAAACGATAATCTTTTCCATCCCAAAGGAGAGAACCGATATCTTTTACTACACCTACAGTATCCTGGTGACTAATTCGACTTTTTATCTTACAGCTAATTAAAGTATTTGGATTCAGTATTGGCATTACTACTCCAAAATGATTAGAAACCGTAGTAACAATTCCCACAACACCGTCAGAATTTATAACGCACATCTCGGGACGGATACCATTCTCGGAACCTCTGTTGATTGTAATATAATTCAGCAGTTTATTGGTACTGTTATTTATTACTCTGGCAGAATGGCAAATAAATTCTTTTTCGGGATCAATAAAATGAGTAGCAATACGAACTGAGTCAGACTTAATTGTGTGAAACTGGTTATCCAGATAGATCAACTTTTGTC
>JAFGVF010000259.1 GCA_016938155.1 Candidatus Cloacimonadota bacterium | reverse complement strand
CAAAAATTCCAGCAAAATTTGTATTGACATCATTTGTTCAGAAAAATTATTTGTTCATTCCTTTAGAGGAGGATTAGCTCTAATTGGTAAGACAGCGGTCTTGAAAACCGCCGGGCTTTGCCCTTGGGGGTTCGAATCCCTCATCCTCCGCCAGTTGTTCTTTAAGATTCGGAGAGGTGGCCGAGCTGGTTTAAGGCGTACGCCTGCTAAGCGTATGTAGGGGAAACCTTACCGAGGGTTCGAATCCCTCCCTCTCCGCCAGTTCATATATAGATTTTTGTTGGGCCGTCGTCAAGCGGTAAGACACAAGGTTTTGATCCTTGCATTCGTAGGTTCGAATCCTGCCGGCCCAACCAATTAGTTCCCGATGGGCTGTAGTATAATGGTAGTACAGCGGGTTCTGGCTCCGTATGTGGGGGTTCGACTCCTCCCAGCCCAACCATAAATTAACCCTTCTGTTGAAGGGTTTTTTTTTGCCCCAAAGGAGTTGAAAAATGTTAAGTACAATCAAGGATATGCTTGATAAAACCGGAAAACCTCTGTTGCAGGAATATGGCTTTCAAACCCCGCTAATTCTTTATTATCATGCCGTATCCGATAGTAAGCTTCCCCATATCAGTCATCTGTACAAATATAAAGATTCTGAATTCTTCATTAAGGATTTAAACTACCTGCAAAGGCACTATACACTGATATCACCTGCTGATTTGTTACAGGGAAAAGAATTGCCTGCTGATGCGTGTCTGCTTACCTTTGATGACGGTTTCCGGGAGTGCAGTGAGGTGATTGCTCCCATTCTTTTAGAAAGAGGCATAGAAGCGGCTTTCTTCCTCAATCCGGCTTTTCTTGACAATCAAGATATGTATTTCCGCAATAAGCTGAGTATTCTGATAAACTTGATGGAAGAAAATGAATATACACAAACACAACTTGAGTGTTGCAATGCCATCTTTCCCGACAAGATAGTTACAGGAAAGAGCCTGAAGGAAGCTATTTTGACCATCAACCATAAAGAAAAGGAGAAGGCAGATAGAGCATTGGAAATACTCGGATTTGATTTGAAGGAGTATTTGGAAAAAGAAAAACCTTATATGACTACGGAACAGGTAAACGAGCTTATTTCTCAAGGATTTTATATCGGGTCTCATTCCATTGACCATGCACCTCTGGCAAAACTGGAATTTACAGAGCAATATGATGAAATGATTGGTGGAATGGATATGATACAGGATAAATTCAAGCTTCCTTACCGAATTGCATCATTACCTCATAATGACAGAAATCTGGAAGGTCAGTTCTATAATGCCATGCGGAACAATTTAGACCTGTTATTCGGCGGACATGGGCTGGCACATCTAATCAAATATAAGTATTATCGACGAGTTAATCCCGAACACAGTAAGAATATCCGCTTCTTCCTTGAGAAGCAATTCGGAATATGTCTTGTGAAGAAATACTTCTAATCGAATGTATTTATCAGCTTTAGCAATGAAAACGCAGTCAAGATGAGTTGTAAACTTTGGATAATAATATTGGTTTTACTGGCTTCTACTCTGTGTCTGGGGGCACAGAATAGTTACCGTAGTGAAAACCTGATTCCTGAAGTCAGTTTTAAAATCAATCCTGACAGCCTAACTTTTATCAAAGATAAGGGATATTTATATGAGGAAAAAACGAAATACTACTTCAAATTGCTTGGTTTGGAGAGTATGTTTCCTGAGAATTCTATGTTCTGGACTTATTATGACGAAAGTTACTACTTAGTTAACAGGTACTACATAAATGATTTGTACAGAACGAAGCTACCCTTTAACGGAGTTTTGCAGGTTAATCTCAGTACATACATGAGAAATAGCCATTTTATGACTTTCAGTATTCCTTTTGATTTCACTTCCAAGAAATTGTATCAAGACAGTTTTATGCAGATATTACACATATTTACACCAAGATATAAAGATTTTAACCCTGAGAAGGAGAAGAAGAATGAGCAGTTTTAAGATAGCCACAGAGTATCATCCCAAAGGCGACCAACCAGAAGCGATTGCAACTCTGACCGAGAATATTCTTAATGGAAAGAAACATCAGGTTCTGCTTGGTGCAACCGGATCAGGTAAGACTTTTACAATTGCTAATGTCATCCAGAATGTGGATAAACCTACCCTCATTCTTTCTCATAACAAAACCCTTGCAGGTCAGCTTTATGGAGAATTCAAGCAACTTTTTCCTGATAATGCGGTTGAGTTCTTTATCAGCTATTATGATTATTATCAACCGGAGGCTTATATTCCCGGGAAAGATATTTATATCGAAAAAGACGCTGATATTAATGACCAGATAGAGATGCTTCGATTGCGTACTACCATGTCTCTGATGGAGAGAAGGGATGTTGTTGTTGTTGCGAGTGTGTCCTGTATTTACGGTCTGGGTATTCCGGCCGAATATCGTCAGGCATTCGTTGAGATAACCGTTGGAGAGGAGATTGACAGGGATGAGTTTTTAGAAAGGCTTGTAAAAGCTCATTATGGAAGAAATGATATAGCCTTCCAAAGAGGAGCTTTCCGGGTAAAAGGGGATATCGTCGATATCTATCCTGCATATCTGGAGCAAAGCATTAGAGTTGAGTTTTTCGGAGATGAAATTGTCTCTATTAAGCGGATAAATCCGATAAACAACAAGGTTTTGGAGGTCGTGGACTCTTATCCTATTTATCCGGCAAATCATTATGTAATGGGGGATAATCGTTCCAGGGAGGCAATACTTTCGATAGAGGCAGAACTTAAGGAGAGAGTGCAATTCTTTAATGATAGGAATATGTTTGTTGAAGCTCAGCGTATCCATCAGAGAACCAAGTATGACCTTGAGATGCTGAGAGAGATAGGTTATTGTTCCGGAATTGAGAACTATTCAAGACATATCAGCGGAACGAGACCCGGGGCAACACCATATTGCCTTTTAGATTATTTTCCTGAGGATTTCCTCATTGTTATTGATGAGTCACATGTCTCGGTTTCACAGGTACGCGGTATGTATGCGGGTGATTATTCCCGAAAGAGAAATCTGGTGGATTACGGCTTCCGACTCCCCTCCGCTTTTGATAACAGACCTTTGAAATTTGATGAGTTTGAAAGACATCTGCATCAGGTGATTTATATGTCTGCAACCCCCGGTGATTATGAGCTGGAAAAGACAAAGGGTGAGATTGTTGAGCAGGTGATTCGTCCGACAGGTCTGGTTGACCCTATGGTTGAGATTAGACCGGTTGATACTCAGGTAGATGACCTGTTGAATGAGATTACGCTTACTGTTAAGAAGGGTTACAAGACCTTAGTAACAACTCTCACTAAAAGGATGTCCGAGGACTTGACGACATATCTGCAGAATGCCGGAATTAAGGTTGCTTATCTTCATAGCGAAATCGACACAATTGGCAGGGCTAAGGTGATTCGAGACTTGAGATTGGGCGAGATAGATGTGATAGTGGGTGTCAACCTGCTTCGAGAAGGTCTCGATATGCCTGAAGTTGCTCTGGTGGCAATCCTTGATGCAGATAAAACAGGATTTCTGCGTTCAGCCCGTTCAATTATCCAAACATCCGGTCGTGCTGCCCGTAATGTTGACGGTAAGGTAATTCTCTATGCGGATGTTCGCACTGATGCTATTTTGCAGGCTGTTGATGAGATGAATCGACGCAGAGAAAAGCAGTTGGCTTATAACGAGAAGAATAATATTACGCCATTAACCGTCTTTAAATCGGTAGATCAGATTATGCAATCAACTGCCGTAGCTGAAGGTTATTCCAAGTACAGCACTGACAAAGAGAATGAGAAGAAGCAGGCAAAGCTTGAATTGGATAGTTTGACTGATACTGCTTCCCTGATTGAAATGCTGACAAGAGAGATGAAAAAGGCATCAGCAAAGCTTGATTATGAGCTTGCTGCCTCTCTACGAGACAGAATCTGGGACTTGGAGAGTCTGGAAAAGCAGAAGGAATAGCCTTATCTCAACATACCAGGTATCTGAGAGTTCAGCTGTCAGGCAGTTCTTAATGATTAATTTTCTGTTTCAAAGTCATGATTCGGCGATATGATTCTTCTATCCTCTCATAACTTATTCTACCGCTAATTACCATAGCTTTAAGGGAATTAAAGGCATCTCCGGCAATATTATCATCAGGATTGGGGCTTGCGAATAGGAGAATATCCACTCCTGCATTAACTGACTTTTCAATTGTTTCCTCTAAAGAATAATTTGTATGAATAGCCTTCATGTATAGGCAATCCGATACCACGACACCCTGCCAACCGAGTTTGTCTCTTAAAAGTCCGTTTATGCTCTTCTCAGAGATGGTTGCCGGGTAGAGGGAGTCTATCTGACTGT
>JAFGVF010000258.1 GCA_016938155.1 Candidatus Cloacimonadota bacterium | reverse complement strand
TGGTGTTAAACTCAATTCCGTCATCCCCGGGAGAGTGTTTACCTCCAGGAAGTAAAACTTGTCCCCATCATAACGAAAATCCACTCTTCCATAAGCTTTGCATCCGGTTCTCTTAAAGATTCGCAAGGCATAATCCTGAATCAAGGCTACCTCTTTCTCAGTCAGTTCAGCCGGTGCGATATACTCCGTATTACCGGAAGTGTATTTGTTTTTATAATCATACCAGCCCTGTTTCGGTTTTATTTCAACAACCGGTCTGGCAATATTATCTATGATTGTTACGGTTAATTCTCTCCCCGGAATATACTGTTCAATGAGGATACTGTCGTCATATTTGAAAGCATCACTCATAGCAGGCTTCAGCATTTCCAGACTGTCAACAAGAGAAATCCCCACAGATGAGCCTGCATTATTGGGTTTTACAATAAGTGGCCAACCGATCTTCTTAAGCTCTGACTCAGAAAGCTTCTCTCCTTTATGCAGATAAATGTGGGCCGGCACCGGTACTTCGCAGTCTGCAGCTATCAGTTTACTCACATATTTGTTCATTGTAAACATACATGCTTCTGAACCGCTTCCTGTAAATTTTAAACCATTCATCTCAAACAGGGCTTGCAGTTTCCCGTTTTCTCCGTCACCGCCATGCAGTCCGTTAAAGATTATATCAGGACTGTTTTTCTCTATTTCATCTATCAATTGATTGGTGTTTTTATAGTCAGCAGGATCAATGGCTACAGTCTCGTAACCATTATCTGTAAGCTGTTTGGCAATATTCCTGCCTGTAATCAGCGATATCTCTCTTTCGGGAGAGTTACCCCCCAACAGAACTACTATTTTATGCATAATTATACCTCAATATATTATTTGTACTAAGTAAGCTGATGTCAAGCAAATTGTAAAGTACAATTTGCCACCCTCTCTTTTTTTAAAAAAGCTTCGTGTTTATGGGAAAGATTCTTGTTGAAATAATGGAACTCCCTCCGGGCTTAAGGATTGATGAGAATTCGCACTATGGGTTAAGCTCCCCATTGCTTTTTAAACGGTAATTGTTTGGGTTATTCTTTGGGTAATTCTTCATTTTCCCCTTCATCTCCCTACAGTAATATCTCGTCATTCCTTGCTCAACCCTTGCTCAATCATTGCTCAATCCTTGCTCAGGCGAACAAGGATTGATGATTAAATGAACAATGAATGAGAATTTTTTGGGCTATAATTACTGTAGGGAGCTATGGGAGCAAAAAGAGTTAGGGAGATGAAAACACTTACATTTGGGAATAGTTTCAAAAATAACACATGTTTCTTTCTACTGAGATGTCTATACTAATGTGAAACAAGATGGACAGTTGTTATCCTAATTCCAATGACTATATTATTTTTATATGGTAAAAAAGGAAGAGAAAAACCGCGGAAACCGGATAGAAAAGAAAACCTATTGAATGGTCTAAAACAGCGTCAGGAGCAATGTTTCTTGATGCTATGTAAGAAAATAAAACCTTGTTTTGGAAGAAAATATGCTTTACAAAAAGCATGTGGTCGGAATTTTGCACATAACAAAATGATATAATTTAAATTGAGATAAATGGAGTTACAAATGAAACGGATCTTAAACTTATTGCTTTTCATAGCAATCTTGCTCCCATTGACTGCCATACCGGCTCCACCATACGCAATCACTTATATGCAACCGGATGGTTCCACACTTGAGATGTTTAATCGCGGAGATGAATTTGTACATTGGGGTGAAAGCCTTGATGGATACACTCTTCTTTCCAATAACGATGGTTACAAAGTTTACGCAGTTCAGGATGAGAATGGCGGTATTATGCCCGGCAGCGTTATTGCCAATAATCTCAGTTCCAGAACAAGCGAAGAAACTGCTTTCCTTGCTTCCAATCCTAAGTACTTGCATTACAGTGCATCCCAGATTGAAAGGTTCAGAAGCACTTCCCATTATAACAACATGGGTAGGATGGGTGGATTCCCAACAACAGGTGTAAACAATATGCTCGTTATATTGGCTAACTTTAGCGACACAAATACAACCTACTCTCAAACAAGCTTCAACAATTTGATGAACCAAGACAACTACGGTGGGCATGGCTCATTTAAACAATACTATCTGGAAAACTCCTGGGGACAGCTTGAAATCAACTCTACAGTTGTGGGTTGGGTAACGCTTCCACATAACCATGATTATTACGGACCTGAATCAAGATGGGGCGAGTTTGCTCGGGATGCTGTGGCAGCAGCGGAAGCTCAAGGTATAGATTTTTCCATTTTTGATAATGATAACGACGGCACTGTTGACGGTGTTGCCCTTGTACATCAGGGAATGGGACAGGAGATATCCGGTGATTCCTCCGATATCTGGTCACACAGTTCAAGCATAAGCTACAACTACAATGTTCACTATGATGGTGTTGAAATTGGACCTTATACAGCCCAACCGGAGAAAAATAACTGGTCAAGCATGACTACAATGGGTGTTTTTGCTCATGAAGTCGGACATAATCTCGGAACCCCGGATTTCTATGATGTGGATTATCAGCAGAATGGTTCCTATGTAGGAACAGGAGATTGGGATGTTATGGGTGGTGGAAGTTATCATGGTTCCCCAAGTGGTTCTTTGCCATGTCATCACAACCCCTGGACTAAGATTTTCTATAATTGGGTAGAACCGGTAATCTTAACTGAAGTAGGCGATTATCCCCTTCCGAGAATTGTAGATAATCCTGTTATCTATCGTCTTGATACCCGTACTGACAACGAATACTTCCTTTTTGAAAACAGACAGCAGGTTGGTTTTGATGATGGCATTCCTTATCACGGAATGATGATTTATCAGGTTGACGGTACATATATCTCTCAGCATTATTCCAGCAACACTATTAATAACGACGCACATCAGGGGATGAGACCTCGTCCCGCTTTTGGCGGAGTTAACGGCAGCGGTGCACCTTTCCCCGGAACTCACAATGAACATGAGTTTGATGACACAACCAATCCGAGTTCCATTAACTGGGCAGGAATGGAAACCAACAGACCTATCAGTGCCATTACTGAATCATCAGGGAACATAACCTTCCACATGGGCTTTGAATTCCCAGCTCAAACTCCACAATGGCTTGAATATTCCGTAACACAGAATCATGTGGCACTGGCATGGCTACCACCTCAAGATGTCTCTCAGGTACTCGGTTATTCCGTTTACAGAGACGGGCAGTTCCGCGATATCCTACCGGATATTTCGATGATCTCTTTTACTGACTCGAATCTTCCTGATGGAACCTATGTGTATCATATCACTTCACTAACTTATGAAGGTGAATCTGAGCCTTCTAATCAGGTTACTGTTCTTGTTAATTACACTGCCAATGACGAAAACGAGATTCCCGGTATGCAGACTGAGTTACTAACTAACTATCCAAATCCTTTTAACCCCGAAACAAGTATTGCTTACAATCTAAACACAAGTTCGAATGTAGAGCTTTCAATATACAATATCCTCGGGAAGAAGGTGAAAACTCTCGTAAACAGTACTCAGCCTGCCGGAAACCACAACATCATTTGGAATGGTAGTGATGATAATGGCAATGCTCTGTCATCAGGTGTTTATTTCTATAAACTCCAAGCAGGTACCTATACCAAGACCCGAAAGATGATTCTGATTAAATAATTGATTTAAATAGATATCGCAAGCCCTTGATTTATCGAGGGCTTTTCTCATTCCCCGCTGTTCCCTGGCATCAATATTCTTATCTTCACTGTGTTTAGAAATGTATTTATAAAAGAAAAAGCCCTTCACTTGGAAGGGCTTCAATTTCTATAGATAAGTGAAAGTTTATACTTCCATAATCTCTTTTTCTTTATGAGAAAGGCTCTCGTCAATCTTGGATATCCACTTGTCGGTTTTGTCCTGAATATCTTTGAGATGTTTCTTCTCTTCATCTTCAGTCACAAGTGAATCTTTCTTGGCTTTTTTCAAGTACTCATTAGCATCTCTTCTGATATTACGGACAGCAATCTTAGCCTCTTCGCCTATCTGTTTGAGTTGCTTAACAATATCCTTACGCTTATCTTCTGTAAGAGCCTGAAACGGTAAACGGATAATGTTTCCGTCATTCTCAGGAGTAACACCGAGATTAGCAGCATAAATAGCCTTTTCAATTTCGGCAAGTGTAGTTTTATCCCAAGGTTGCAGAACAATCATCCTTGCTTCCGGAATGCTGATATTGCACAGCTGTTTTACAGGAGTAAGGGCACCATAATAGTTTATCTTAATGTTATCTAAGATAGACGCATTGGCTCGTCCTGTTCTAATCTTGGAAAAGTTACCAAGCATAGCTTCAAAGGATTTTTCCATCTTCTTATCAATTTCTATTAAGTATTCTTTCATAACTCCCCCAATTACTTATAGATAATCGTACCGGTACTCTGTTCTAAAAGAGCTTTCCGGACATTGCCTTTTTTGGTTACATCAAACACTTTCATCGGTAATGCGTATTCTTTGGCAAGAGAAAAAGCAGTCATATCCATAATCCGAAGTTCTTTTGAAAGAGCTTCATCATAGGATAAAGTATCATACTTGACGGCATCAGGGAACTTCATGGGATCGGCAGAGTAAACGCCATCGACCTTGGTCCCTTTGAGTACCAGACCAGCATTCAATTCAATAGCTCGCAAAACAGCTGCTGTATCGGTAGTGAAGAACGGATTTCCGGTACCTCCACAAAGGAAACAGATTCTACCCTCTCTCATAGAGTTGTCCACGCGGTCGGGAGTATAGAATTTAGCTACTTTGTCAGCACTGATAGCTGAAAATACTTCAGCACTGTAATTCTTCTTGTTAATAATCTCAGCAAGATAAAGAGCATTTTGGATAGTTGCAAGCATGCCGATATTATCGAGGACAGTTCTGTCCAAATCCAACTTTGTCATGCTTCCGCCACGGAAGATATTGCCTCCACCGAGTACAATTCCAACCGAAACACCGAGTTTCTTCAGGTCGATAATATCATCAGTAATAGAGTCCACTACCTCATCATCGAATCCAAAGCCCTTTCTGCCGGCAAGAATTTCACCACTCAGCTTAAAAATAACACGCTGTATATTTTCCGGTATATATCTATCCATCTGAAATACTCCTTTTTAACTATTCACCGAGAGACATTCTTACGAAACGGGAAACCTGGATGTTCTCTCCCAGAGCAATGATGGCTTCATTGATATAGTCACGAACTTTCTTGTCGTTGTCCTTAATGAAAGGTTGTTCAAGAAGGGCATTTTCTTCTCTGAACTTAGAAACAACACCCTCAACAATCTTATCAATAATCTTTTCAGGTTTGCCTTCATTTATGGCTTTATTTTTTGCAATCTCAGCTTCTGCTGCGATTGTGGCTTCATCAATCTCATCTTTAGTAACTGTGAGAGGGCATGTTGCAACTATCTGCATACACAGGTCTTTACAAAGAGTCTGGAAGGCATCGGTTCGAGCGACAAAGTCTGTTTCACAATTAACTTCAATCATAGCACCAACAGTACCATTGGTGTGAATATATGAATAAATAAGACCTTCTTTGGTTTCACGATCAGCTTTCTTAGCGGCTTTGCTAAGTCCTTTCTCGCGAAGGTATTTGATTGCAGCATCAAAGTCACCGTCTGTTTCAACAAGTGCTTTCTTGCAATCCATCATACCAACGCCTGTAACTTCACGCAATTTCATTACATTTGCTGCAGTAATGGCTGCCATAGGTTACTCCTTATGCTTTTTATTTATTGTTAAATATTAGTCTGCAAAAAAGCGGGAAAGACAATAATCTCTCCCGCAATATCTTTCTTTATTCGGCAGAGTCTTCAGTAATAACTTCTTTCTCTGTTTCGATTTCTTCGTTATCTTTGATTACAACAGTGATTTCATCAGGATCAGGCATAGCTTCGAGGTCATCCTCTTCTACTTCTGATTTAACCTGAATATCCATTCCTTCACCAATCATCTGTTTCCCTTCAATTACGGCATTAGCCATAATGTCGGAAATGAGGTGAATAGCACGGATTGCATCATCATTGGAAGGAATAGCATAATCTACAAGATCAGGGTCACTGTTTGTGTCAACCATGGCAATAATTGGAATGCCAAGTTTTCTTGCTTCATGAATTGCGATACCTTCATGGTCGATATCAACGCAGAATACGGCTCCCGGAACCTTATTCAGTCCACGGATACCACCGAGGTTCTTTTCAATCTTATCATGAACGCGTTTCATCTTAACAGCTTCCAGCTTTGTGTAGCT
>JAFGVF010000257.1 GCA_016938155.1 Candidatus Cloacimonadota bacterium | reverse complement strand
GACCATTTGTCTCAACTATGAAATGTGTTTCTTTTTTCTCCATTTATCTGCAATCTCAAAACACAGGAAACATCAGGGAATAATTTATGAACAAAATGTGGATAACTCGGGGGTAGCCCCGAGAGATTCCCGAGAGATTCCCGCGAAATTCCCGTGTGATTCCCGTGTATTGGGATAGAGCTGAATGGCGGAAATAAAAAAAAACAAAAAATATCTCGAACCAAACCATAACTGATACGAATGAAAACAAGGTGCTTTCGAGACGCACGGCCGTGCTTCTCTACATCAAGCATTAATGATCTGGGGTTTAGTAACCGGAAAAATGATGTTTTTAATCAGTAACAGGAATCTATAAATATTTAAGGGGTTCTTCGCCTTCTACTCCAGCCAGAAGCTCGATATAGGGCATTACGGGGCTGATCTTGATTTTGGGGAACAGAACTTCCTCTATCTGGAAAAACCCTACGGATTCGCTCATTACAACCTGAATACAGATAGGTTTCACTTCGCCTTTTCTGATATGAACTTTTTCGATCGAAGAGGCGGAATATCGATGTATATCGCCTACTTTAGGGGTTGTGTTTAGTAGGGTTGGAATGCGTGCCCGTCCTTTTTCCATATCGCAACCATCTCCAATAAGAACCAATCCTGCTTCCAGAGAATGGATTTTGCGGGTAGCCATGTGTCCGGCTATTCCTTCCAGAACAGTTGATTTGATGATAACTCTTGTTTCCAAATCCTCAGGATATAACTCCAGAAGAATTCTTTCTACGATAGGCATAGCAAGAGTAATACTATATAATTCATGGTCTTCACGGGCGATGGACATTCCCAGGTCATGAAGAAGAGATGCAATCGTCACGGCTGTCAGACTATCTTCATAAGAGGCACAAAGCTCTCGCTGAAGAGTCATTTCAACTCCTGCTGCTTTAAGGAGATTGCACATCTTAATGGCATTAAGGGCAGATTTCTTCATGTGAACCGGACCATGGTCATTGTAACCGAGTCGTTTTATGGAAACAGTATTGGCGAATTCCTGCATGGCATGGATTTCGGGGTCATCGAAGATGATTTCGGCAGCTCTTAGGGCGATACCGGAGATATTTCTTTTTAATGTATTTTCTAAGCTGATCTCTTTGGGAGATTTCTTCATAATTACCTCACTTTTTTAGAAGTCTTCCGAGATACTCACCGAGTAAACCGGTTGACTGGTTTGATACATGTCCGTAGTCCAAGCAACATCGAACTTCAGGACAAAATAGCCCATATTAAGGCGGGGACCCATACCGAATCCCATAATCAAATCCGTTAGCTTGCCATCAACGGCTCCCTGCCAAGAATCAGTATCATCCCAGACAGTACCGAGATCGGCATAAATGCTGCCTCTGACATTTCCCAGTGCAAGGGGGAGAGGGAAGCCTAATTTCAGGTACTCTATAAAAGGGACTCTTAATTCGAGGGAAGAGAGAGCTTTCTTTGTCCCTTCATAACTGTCATCGGTAAATCCTCTGATACCGGAACTGTTTCCTATACTGAAACCGCTCCAGGAATCCAAACTAAAGGTTTGTGCATCTTCCCCGGTACTCCATCCACCAAATACTCTGGCAGAGATATTGAAGTTTTTGGCAAAGAGAAAATAGTAACGGAAATCAACTGCTTGTGTAAGGTAGTTCCTGTTTTCTTTGGCAAAACTTTTACCGATGTGATAATATGCTCTCCATCCTGTCATTGGTCCGGTAGAACCGTACAAAGTATTGTCATGAACTAATTCTAAAGCAGGGATAAGGGCATAATCATCTTCATCCCAATCTTTAATTCTTTCATCCCAGATAAGCTCATCACCGTTATCATGTCCTGTATCCCAGATAGTATCTATTTTCTGAAATTCCAAAGCAGCGTCCCAACGCCAGAACCTGCTTATCGGGTACCTGAACAAAAGATTGAACCCCCCGATGTGTTCCCTTTCACGATAGTAAACATCATCGTAGATTGCACTGTAGTAAATAGTCTCATCCGATAAATAGAATCCGCTGACTCCGATATCCCATTTGTAAGGACGATAGATATAGCTTAGATAGATGCTTGAGTCTTCAAGGTCACCTGCAACAGCAGCCATAGCTCCAATGGTATGATTTCCCATTAAATCAGTCAGAGTAGTCTCGATAAAGCCTATCGCACCATCTGAAGTTGAATATGCTCCGCCACCATAAAGGTAGTCCATGAGGAACTTGGGTTTGTAAGCCGTAACTTTTGGAATAACATAAACCGAATCGGGTTTCATATCAAGTTTATCATTGTAATCACGAATCAGACTGTCCCCGACAGCAACATTCTTCATATTTAGAATAGTGCTGTTGGGATGATTCTGCTTCATAAACTCATCTTTAAACTTACGGTCTCTTTTGCTGAAATATCTGTATCTGTCTATCTCGAATCGAGTACTTAAGTCATTTTCCAATACAACAGTCTTTGGTAAACCATGATTGGAGTAAGAAAGAGAATCGAGAGGTTTGAATACCTTGAAAATATCCCAGCCGTTATTATAAAAAACAGATACTAAAAGTTGATTGTTATCAGCATTGAGGTCACCCGAAAATACTCCACTCAAAGTATTTGTGACTTTAGCTCTACTGCCGGTTTCAAGATTAATTATTTCATAATTGGTTGTTCCTGAGTTATCAGATAGAAACAGAATGCTTTTCCCATCTGAAGTCCAGATGGGTTTTGAATTATTGAAATCTTCATCGGTAACCTGATAAAACTCACCAGTCGCAAAATTGTAGAAATAGATATTATCTACAAAGGAAGAAAAAATACCGTTTCTAAGTGAATCAGGAGCAACTCTCCGTTCTGATGTGAAAGCTAACTTGGTGCCATCTGGAGAAAAGCAGGGTTGCATATCATTGTAGAAATCATCGGTTAACATCTTTACCTGCTCAGTTTCTAAGGAATAAATGTATATGTCGGATTGCATGTTTTTTTGTGCTGCAAAGGCAATGGAAGTTCCTTCTTTATTGATTGATAGTTCGAAAATCGCATCCAAATCTGGTAAATGGATACTTTGCAGAATATCTCCGTTTATCGCTTCTGCAATGTATATAACATCACCTTTGTTACTGCTTGCTGCAAAAGCAAAACGCTTACCGTCAGGAAACCATGCAGGGTTGGTTCTTTGCATGTGAAACTGCTCAAATCTGTTTGTGGTTTCGCCCCTGATAAGCATATCGGGTTTATTGATGCCGTTCGCATCTCCAAGCATGATGCTGTTGCGGTAATCTCTGTTATTCATGTACAGAAAAGAGTTACCATCAGGTGAAAAGACAGGAAAGAAGTTGAAATAGGTGTTATCTTCAATATGATTAGTCAATTGCTCATACTTCTCGTAAGGAGTAACACATTCTTGGAGCAAGGAGAAATACTTCTTTTTGAGTGATGTTTTCCATCTGTTTTGAAGTTGATTGAACTTCATTCCGAATAGTTTCTCAGTCGATTTCTCAAGGTTACCCATTGAGCGGATGGAATGGAAATAATCCATTACCTTCTCCGACCCATATACCTCACCGATATATGTTAAGAAAGACTCACCTTCGCGATAGGCATAATAACCGCTGATATTTTCCAGAGGATACAAATAATCGTTCAGCGTCATGTCGAGGATAAACATGTTGTTGTAACTGCTTCTGCCCTTAACAGCTTGAAATTCCGGCAAACCTTCCGAAAGCCAGAATGGCATATAACTTGTATTATTGGAGAAAAAACGGGCTGAAGAATACTTGTTTTGAAAATCATTTACATAAGCATGTACCATTTCATGTGTAAGTACTTCTTCGAACTTGCGAAAATCACCGTCAAACGGAATAACAATTCTATTTCTTAGTGACTCTGTAAATCCACCTACACCTTGACTTAACAACGAATTTATCACATTTGTTGTCTGAAAGGCAGAATGAGATTTGTAGATTATTATCGGAACTCTTCCTATGATAGGTCTGATGAAATCTTTCTTTAGATAGTAGTAAGCCTCTTCAGCAGTAAGAAGAGCTATTTTACCGAATTCATTTTCGCCTTTCGGATAGTAAATATCGAAATGCATGGATTCAATTTTTGTCCACTCTTCCTTCTCTTGTTGCACTTTATTTTGACCGAAAGAAGCGAACAAGGAGATG
>JAFGVF010000256.1 GCA_016938155.1 Candidatus Cloacimonadota bacterium | reverse complement strand
TAATCCAACTACACCGGTTGTTGAAGAGGTTGTACATTTGACAGATGAATTTCTTGCCTGCTATCCGAATCCTGTACGGGTGAAGGTTGGGAATGCTATATTCAAGTACTATGCTGTCGAGACCGGGCAAGCAGAACTACGGGTTTACAATTTGAAAGGGCAATTGGTTCGAAGTATTAAGACACCAACACAACCTAAGGGTAAACGCACAATCTTTTGGCATTTGACCGACCAGCGGGGTGTGCATGTGTCATCCGGGGTATATTTTTATAAGTTACTGCAGAATGGGAAGGATATCGGCTCGGGGAAGATTACGGTAATCAAATAAATGATACATGTATTATTTGTCCTACGACCATTGTTATTGTGGATTGAATGAATATTTCTTCAATAATCACTGGTCGGATGAAACAGTTGATATCCGGAGTATTTATGAGGAGTGACGCTTGCGAGAATCAGTGAGAAAACGATAAAACAGTCATAAAAAAGAGGTAGAAGAGGTTGTTTGGAGAAGTAATAAAGAGCAATAATCCAGAAAATAATTGACTTTAAGTTGTCTCTCTTTAAAATTGGTATTAACTGGAAAAGAATATAGAATAAAAATAAATAGTGTCAGGTGGAGGCTATCTTGAAGAAAAACCATATCTGGTATTTATTGTTAGTGATAATTGCCGTATTTGCTATCTTTGCATGCAGCAAAGATGATGATTCTAAAAAAACGACAGTGGTTATTGAACCTGATGAGGATAATCCAATAGTGAATATATTCTCACCTGTGAATAACACTGTTTTCAATGTTATTGATGCAGTAAATGTAGAAGCATTTGTTGCCGATAGCGGTGAAATCGCAGAAGTAAGTTTGTATGTAAATGATGCTTTGATTAATACAATCATGGCACTTCCTTGGGAATTCGAATGGAGAGAAGCAACTGTTCCGGATCTTTCAGACAGTTTGGTTGTTAACGCGTTGCTGGAGCAGCAGGGTACCTACAAAATTACCGTTAAGGCTGTTGATGTAACGGGAAATGAAGCTATGTCGGCTCCTGTTTATGTACATCTTGGTTTCGGTAATACTCCTCCGACGGAACCGGGAACACCGATTCCTCAAATAGGAGCAACTAATGTTCAGGTAGCTAATCCTGTTCTCTCCTGGGTCGCTACAGATAATGATGTAGATGATACAATCCTTTATGATTTAGCTTACGGGAATATGGCAGATTTATCAGATGCTGTAATAGTAAGTGATTTAACAGTAAACAGTTATCAAATCGACGGTGATATTTTACCCTTTGAAACAGATTTCTTTTGGCAGGTTACTGCCAAGGACAGCATCTATGATGTTAAGGGTCCAATCTGGAATTTTACAACAATTCTCCCTCTTGACCTTCCTGTTGAACCGTCTCCTGATAATGAAGATGAGGATATTGCCATTACGAACATAACTTTTGAGTGGGAATGTGAAAATTTTGCAGACAATTCACCAATAACATACGAGTTATATTTTGGCGATGACATAGAAAATTTAGCCATGCTTGCAGAGGGTTTAACAACTCCTGAATACACTTATACAAGTACATTAAATTACCACACTGAGTATTTCTGGCGAGTTAAAGCCATTGACCAATACTTTCCAAACGGGATGATGAGTTCGCTCTGGAGCTTTACGACCAGGCATGCAATTAATGACCCGAGTGCACCTATACCTGCAAATGACAGTTCAGGAAACACAGTGACTAACCTCCAGCTTGGGTGGACATGCGGACACCAAAACGAGGAACCTCTCACTTATCAGGTAATAATCAGTACACTTACAAACTTTGAACTTACAGATTATTATGTAGTCAATGTAGATGGTTTAACATCAAATAGCTATACCGTTCCGGTGGAGCTTACATACTCAAAGAAGTATTACTGGAAAGTATATGCAAAAGCTGGAGCAGACAGTCTTGAAGGAACTCTTTGGACATTCAAAACAGTTAATCCGCTTAGTGTCGTTTCACCAGTTTTAGAAGAAGAGAATGTTTCCATACTGGATGTTGACTTTGAATGGGCGATGATGGATATCGGAGTTGATGTGACCTATGATTTCTACATCAGCACAACTGATGCACTTGATGCTCTTGCACCTAAGGTAGGTTATACTAACCTGACCAATACATCTCTTGTATATCCTCTATCAAATGCTGTTGATCCTGATACGCTATCTATCGGAACAACTTATTATTGGAGAATCAGAGCAAAACATGGAACTTCAGGTGATGATAATTATTTCACTATTAATTCCAATGTTTGGTCATTTACTACAAAAGAAAATCCCATATCAGCACCTTCAGCACCGCAACCTGCCAATAATGCTGTCGATATTCTCGTAGCAAATCCAAGCTTCAGTTGGACTGCTTCACATGTTGATGGTACGGTGATGACTTATGATTTATGGTTCGGACCAGATGAGTTTAGCCTAACAAAAATAGCGTCAGATTTAAGTCAGACTAATTATACATATAATACTATACTTGACTTCAGTAGAGAATATCGTTGGAAAGTTGTTGCTAAAGACGGAATATTTGAGAATGAAAGCTCTCTGTGGCGTTTTAATACGATTGTTCCCTTTGGTAATCCAAAACCTGCCACCGGAGAGGTTGGAATTTCTGTTTCCTCAGTAGTTTTAGACTGGGAACGAATCAACTATAATGAACCCGGTATGGTCTTTGATGTTTATGTAACAACAGATGAAGATGAGTTTAGTGTTTCATCGACGCAGCCTGTTGCAACAGGTTTGACTGTTCCTCACTATGAGTACACCGGTATGCAGGAAAACACAAAGTATTACTGGAAAGTGAAGGCAATAAACAGCGACCAGTCAACAGAAAGCGATGTTTGGAACTTCACAACCAGACCGGAAACACTTTTAAACTGGGTTTCAATCAGTGGCGGAACATACGATGTCGGTACTCCTGATGAAGACGGTTTCTACCAAGAAGAAACAATCGGTAATTTCCAGCTTACAAGTATGGAAATCACAAATCTTGCTTATAAGATTTATCTGAAGGATGCTTTGGCAAGTGGTGAAGTAATTATTCAGGGAACTAATGTTAAAGACCTTAACGGCATGGTACTCTACAACATGGGAGATGCTTCAAGCAGGATAACAATACCTGTTGGTTTAAGTGCTTTTATAATCACGGAAGGTTATGAAAATCATCCCGTTACACAGGTAAGCTGGTATGGTGCACTTGCATTTGCAAACCACTACGGATACCGCCTTCCAACAGAATGGGAATGGGAGATTGCAGCTCGTGGTGGCACAGTAAATGACTACCCATGGGGAAACAATGCTCCGGAAACAAATACAGTAGCAAATTACCGCAACAGCGGAGATATGTTTGATAACGGAACAACTCCGGTCGGTTACTTTCCTGCTTACCATAATCTTTATGATATGTCCGGTAATGTATGGGAATGGACTTCAAGTGACGGAGATTTGGTAGGAACCGCTCAATATAAAGTGCTCAGGGGCGGTAGTTGGAACTCCACAGTTTCATATCTGAAATGCTGGGTAAGGAATTTCGACGGAACAAAGAATTATAATCCTACTTACACCGGTAACACTATCGGCTTCCGTTGTGCTCAATAATTAAAATAATATCTGAAAAGGGCTTGTAATAAGCCCTTTTCTTGTTTTTAAGGGGGTTATGTATGTATATTAACAGAGAAACTTTGAAGAAGATAGCAAGAGATAATGTTCAGAAGCATTACGGTGTAATAATGCCGGCAGTTTTGTTTGCCTCCCTGGTTTCGGGATTACTTGCAACTTATATGGAAGACTATTCCTTCTTGATCCAAGTTGCATTTGTACCTTTGCCTTATGGTTTAGCCACAATACTGTTGAAGTTATCTGCTCAACAGGCAAGCTCTTTCAGCGACTTATTTAAAGGCTATAACTATTTCTGGAAGCTTTTCCTTACATCACTATTATTTGGCTTAAAAGTCCTTATCGGTTTGATCTTGCTCGTTGTTCCCGGTATAGTTTTTATACTCGAATACAGTATGGTTTGGTTTATTCTGGCAGAGAATCCTGAGTTGTCAGCTACAGATGCACTGAAAAAGAGTCAGAAGCTGATGGATGGAAACAAAACTGAATTGTTCTTCCTGCTTGTAAGTTTTATCGGATGGATATTGCTCTCAGCTTTTACAGCCGGAATTCTATATCTCTTTTATGTTGGACCCTACATGTATTTCTCGATTACAGAGTTTTATAAAGTAATTTCAGGTAGCCGTATTGAAGTTTTAGAGGCAGATTTCAGCAACGAAAGTGGCAGTGAACATGGAGGAGTCAGGGAGTAAACTTCATTCGTTCTAAAACAATTCCTTATAACTGCAGAAAAACTCTGCAGCAAAAATTAAAAAACATCAAATTTGTTGTAACTCTCCACAGCCATTGTATTTTAAAATATGAAACGAGGTGAGTGTGTTAGAAAACGAAAAAGAGTTGATTAAACGCTCGAAGAAAGATATATCAGCGTTTGATAAGTTGTATGAGCATTATTTTCCGTTAATAAACAACTATGTTTATCATCGCGTAAACGATGAAAGTATTCGTTATGAGATTGTCTCTAATACTTTTTATAAAGCGATGACCAATCTCTCCAGCTTTCAATGGCTTCATACATGTTCGTTTTCAGCCTGGCTCTATAGGATAGCCATAAATGAGATTCGGCAACATTATCGACAGAATCAACGCATGGCGAAAATCGAGAATAAAATAGTGTTGAATCAGCTTCCTATAGGTTCTGAAGATATCGCAAAACCGGATTACCAGAGAGTGAAACAGGCAATGTTAACCTTGAAACCGGAAGAGCAGGACTTACTTTCGTTGCGCTATTTCGAGAAGAAGAAATTCCAGGAAATAGCAGAGATACTGAATGTCAAAGAAGGAGCACTTAAAGTACGGATGCACCGTATATTGAATAAATTAAGAGAACGCCTTGAAGGAGAGAACAATGGATGAATTTGAAAAAAAGCTGGAGCAACTTGAAGTTCCTGTTCTGGAAAATGACCCCTTCCGGAATGAACTACGGCGTCAGCTGATAGCCCGTTTCATCCCAAACCATACACCGGGCAGATTATTCCTGAGAATCGGAACGGCCTTGGTTGTACTAATGGCAATGATTGGAGCTTTAGCTGTTATTAATCCCGGTTGGGCTTATAAAATCAATAACCTTGCTTTTCACAAAGATAAAAGTAGTGTGGAAAGACTGGATTTACCTGAAAATCTTGCTGAATTGCCATATACATCGATCAATAACCCTGAATTGAAAGACCAAATTGATCCCAAGCAATATGTGGAAGATAAATCCTATGTTATCAGGAGATACAAGTCTAATCGAAATGGTGCTGTGATGATCGTGTCAGAATTTGATGAGAATGGTAAGAAAGTGAAAACACATCTGGTTAACCAGAATGGAATGTAAGGAGCTTAAGATGCTGTTAACTCGTAAATTATTGTTTTTCATCATTTTTATTCTATCGATAACCATTCTTTCTGCAGAAGGTTGGCTGGGTATTACAATCAGCGAGCCAACTGAGGATGTGTTAAATACTCTTGGACAAAAAGAACCGTATGGCGTGCAGATAGACAGTATTGATGAAGGGTCTCCTGCAGAAAAAGCCGGATTGCAGATAAATGATTTAATCCTGAAAGTGAATGGAGAAAAGGTTTATACTTCAGGTCAATTGAAGAAGATGATACGCTTGATGAATGTTGATTCTGAATTGAAACTAGTACTTTTAAGGGATGGTAAAGAAAAACAGATAAAGATGATTCTCGAGGAAAGAGTTATCGAAAAAGTAGCTTACCTTGGAGTAATGGTAGAAGAACCGAGTGATGAAAAATATGAAGAGATGAAAACAAATTATGGATTGGAGATTATATCCGTAATCAAGGATTCAGGAGCTGAAAAAGCAGGATTAAAGACATCTGATGTCATATTGAAGATTAATGAAGATAAGGTATATACAGCAGGGCAGCTCAGCAAGATGATAGCTGCATGCAAGCCTCAAGATAAACTTGATATTCAAATTTGGAGAAACAATAAACGAGAAAATGTCGTAGCTGTTTTAGGTGGAAAACCGGTTAATCAAGGTTCTGAAAACAAGGATTTCTATTTCGATTTCTTCGATATTCCGGACAAAGTAACAGTCATAAAATATGATGCAGATTATGACAGATTAGGTCTGAAGCTGGAAGACTCGAAGAAAGGAATCATTGTAAAAGGAATAGATGAGAAATCTGAGAATGATAAATGTGATTTGCAGGTTGGTGATTTGATTATCCAAATTAATGAAACTAAAGTATCAAACATAAGCCAGCTGGATGAAGTTCTCTCCGGCATCCTTACCGGAGAAACAGTCGAAATAACTTACATGTCGAATGGAAAGAAGAAAAAGACAACCTTGATTGCAGGTGCCAAGAGTTTAGATAATAAATTCGATATTTCTATTGATGATAAAGGAATCAGGATGATTGTGAATGGAGAAGAGAAAATTCTTTTTGACGAAAAATCCTTTCCTAAGATTCAAGAGTATCTTAACAATGTAGATATCGAAGAAATAGTCGATCGAATAAAGGACAAACTGCCTGATGAGAAAGAGATTGAAATAAAACTCATGAAATCACAGACAAACAAAGAAAAACTTTGACCTCCCTAATGGATTAGTATTAAAAAAACGGGACCTCTGGAAAGAAAGTCCCGTTTTATTTCAATAGATAATTAGCAGTGTTGATATTAAGAGCAATAGGGATATCTCTAAGAACACAAATTCGAATCAATGTCTGGATATCATGCTCATGACCATGAGGAGTTCTCGCATCAATAAGGAAAATTATCAAATCAATGTTACCTTCTAAGATATGTGAAGCAATAACGATGTCACCACCATCGGGTCCATGTCCGAGTGGTTTGACATTCAAACCTGTAATGTTTGTAACATTTCTGGCAGTACCCTGTGTACCAACAAGATTAT
>JAFGVF010000255.1 GCA_016938155.1 Candidatus Cloacimonadota bacterium | reverse complement strand
AGGTTCTCAAATTGCTTTTCATCTTGAGGAAATCCATATCAATAGCTAATAGCTTTTGATTAAGCTCCATCTTACTATTTGTATATGGATCTATTTTCCAAATCTCTTTCAGAACATCATAAGCCATTCGAGGAATCGCTTCATACACACCATCATCATTTGGGCCTGTTAATCTACAGATTCCAAACCGCTCCTCATTCATGTTATCCTGACCGTTCACGAAGTCAAATGAATACCCACCATTACTCCAGGATGCGTGGTTATCCTGTACATCCAGGTTTTCAGTTTGCTTGTACTTCCACCACTCATCTCTCCATTCGAATTGACAGCCACCAAGGGCGTTGCCCTCTTCTTCGTTTCCGTAGCTTTTATTGTAGATCTCTACCCAATTACCTTTGATTAGATTGGCTTGACCTTCCTGATCCTCTTTATATGTTAAAGCATTGAACGCATCGCTACCGAATTCTGTTAACATAACAGGTAACCCAAGTTCATCATGAACCCGCTGCCACATATCCGTAAAACTTACTCCACGATATGAGTTAACACCAAGGATATCCATATCTTTACATTGCTCTTTAATGATATCAAGATATTGGATATCACCATTAACAATAAGGTATGGATGCTTATTGTCGATTATTTTTGCCTGTCTCATAGCTTCGTTAAAAAGGGTATAAAGATGAGTTGCTTTCTCATGATATCGTTCACCTTCAGGAAGATTCTCAATTTCAAAACTTGCCCATTCCAGCCCATAGTTACTCTCATTTCCAAGAGCAAAGGCGAGAACACCGGGGACATCTTTATACTTGTTAACCATCTCAGTAAAATCTTTTATAAGCGTTTCTCTGGTAAGAGGATCGGCGTAGTTTGTCCACACATACCATTTACCCCCCACAGTATAACCGTATCGCCCCATCAAATGATTAACCACAGTCATAATCCCGTGTTCTCTGTAGATATATGTTACCCACTCAGGAGGAATTATTCCGAACTGTCTGATTGTATTTACACCTGCTTTTTTCATCAGATTACATTCATAATCCAGAATTTTCTTGATCTGCTCATCAGAATTAGCCCACAAATTGTAGGAGTAGTTTTCTCCGATTGGAGTATATCCCCAGACCATTCCCTTTACAAAGTAGTCTTCACCGTCAACTTTGAGCTTCCATCCCTGGTCATCATTATAAGTATTAACAATGTTGGGGTTGTTTGAAGTGGTAGCAAAGGCCAGACCTGTAAACAGGAATAAAGTTAGTAAAATTATAAACCGTTTTGTTGTATTAGAGCAATAATGTTTGGTCATATCCGGCTCCTTTTTTTATTCATTTGCATATCAAATAACGGAAAATATTCAGCTTCTATATAGCAGTAGAAATTAGAGAGACAATTGTCAAGTATATTTTTTTCACCTACTATCCATTTGATCTCCTTAAGTCCATTAAATGCTCTTGCTAGAGCTTTATATATTTTTATTTACACAGGGTTTACAAAACTCTTAAAAAGGAACTTGGATATAGTTTTGTAAAACTTAGAATCAGTGGTTGCTATAGAGACTTCAAACTGCCCGGTTCATCAATGTACATTTTTCCCACTGCTTTTCCACTGTGAACGCACTGTGCACCCACTGATTCAGTGCGTGCACAGTGGGTTGGCAGTGCCTGCACAGTGCAAACACAGTGCGTTGTTGAATCGGGCAGTATGGGTGCTGTTTGTGAGCAGAGAAGTAGTAGAAAAGTCGGAAACTCTGCATAAAACCCACTGTAGATTCAGATCTTCTAAAGTTACAAGGGTGGAAAAAGAAAAATGATTCTTAATTATTTAGAATTTACTTTAGCACAGGAATTACGGATTGTTAACGGAGCCGGAAGGATTACATGTTGATAATCAAGGTCAACTCCATCAATCATGGCTAGTAACATAGCGATTACTCTTTCAGCTAATCTTTCAATGGGCGCCGTAATTGTGGTTAGAGATGGGAATACCATAGATGAAACTTTGATGTCATCAAAACCAATAACACTAACATCTTCCGGAATTCTATAACCCCGCTCTCTGATGGACTTCATAGCTCCAATAGCCATTGAATCATTTGCACACATAATTGCGGTTGGCGGGGGTGTTAATGATAGTAAATAGTCTGCTCCTTTCTCACCTGATTCATAGGAATAATCACCGTTGTAAATCAGTTTCTCATCTACCTTGATGCCGTTACTAACCAGGGCCGATGTATATCCCGTTATTCTTTCGTTACAAACATCTGAATCGAGAAGACCTGATATAAAGCCAATTCTTCTATGGCCGAGAGCAAAGAGATAATGAGCAGCTTGACTGCTACTATTGAAATTATCAAGTGTTACAGAAGGTATAGATTTATCGGTAGATAGGTTGTCTAGGAGAACAATTGGCAGCATCCTTTTCAGCTCCTGAATCTTGTTCTCAATCCTCGGGAAACAGCAAATGACAGCACCATCGATTTTCTTTTTATTATTTATTGGGTTTAGATCATCAGAATCTGAAAAGAGAACGAGGCTATAACCCTTTTTTTTGACTTCCTTCTCCAAGGCCTCAAAGACTAATGAGTAATAAGGACTTGAAATCCCTTCCTTGATACCTGAATCGAGAAAAAAACCAATATTATGAGTTATCTTGGGAGTCATTTTGCTGTGACTTACAAAGGCTCCTTTGGTAGTGAATTTGTGGAGAATCCCCTCTTCAACTAGTTCTGTAATGGCTCTTCTAACTGTCATATAGGAAACATTATACATCTCAGCCATAACTCTTTCGCCCGGAAGTTTTCCAACTATTTCACCGGTTCTGATTCCATCTTTAATGATCTCTTTAACATTGAGATACTTTGGGGTCTTATTACTCATTTTTCTCCTTACCAATTCTCAAGCATGAAAATGTCAAAGGAAACATAATAGCAATACCTATAGCAGTCAACAAAAAAAATGAGAAAAATAATCTAAAAAGGAGAATGATATTCAAATCAGGTATTTACCATACGGGCTTTTTTCAACTAATTCAAAACATGATTGTGATTGGGAAAGTAGATATAAAGGATTTCAAGGGATTATATAGTATGTAGAGATAAAATCAGTGAAAACAAGGATATATGAGAGAGAATAAAAGATTTGAAAATTTCTTCAAATGATATTTAAAACGATCAGCGTAAATTCAGGTCAGGGTAAAAAAAATGATGTTTAACAAGATGGATTAATTTATGCAGAATGACTATAGCAGAGCAACATTCATTCTTAAAAGAGTGAGTGGAAATTAGAACTTAAATGAAAAAAATCTTGACATTT
>JAFGVF010000254.1 GCA_016938155.1 Candidatus Cloacimonadota bacterium | reverse complement strand
GACAAAATCGAGAACCTTGCCTCAATTGCTGATGATTTAAATACATATTTAATCATGCTGGATGAAGAGTTCAGTGAAGAATTGCTGCATGATGCTGCTGATGCACTGAATTCCTATCGCACCGAGGTTGAGAAAGCAGAATCTGAATGCTTATTGAATGAGCAATTTGACCATTGTAATGCCATCCTCAATATTCATCCCGGTGCAGGCGGAACTGAATCACAGGACTGGGCGTTTATGCTTTTTCGGATGTATTCCCGCTGGTGCGAACAGAATGGGTTTTCTTACAATATAATTGACTATCTTGCCGGTGAAGAGGCAGGCATCAAAAATGTTACACTTGAGATAAACGGTGAACAGGCTTATGGTTATCTTAAAGCTGAGATTGGGATTCATCGCCTTGTTCGCATCTCACCATTCAATGCACAAGGTAAAAGACAGACTTCTTTTGCCTCAGTTTTTGTTTATCCTGAAATTGATGATGATATTGAGATAGACATTGACCCAAAAGATTTAAAGATAGACACTTACCGTTCCAGCGGGTCAGGTGGGCAGCATGTAAATACAACTGATTCAGCAGTAAGGATTACGCATTTACCCACCAATATTGTCGTGAGTTGCCAGAATGAACGGTCTCAGAATAAGAATCGGGAAAAGGCAATGTCAATCCTTAAATCAAGGCTTTATCAGCACTTTGAAGAGATTAGACAAAAGGAACGGGATGCTCAGGAAAGCACAAAGAGTGAGATTGGATGGGGAAATCAAATCAGGTCTTATGTTTTTCAACCTTATCAGATGGTTAAAGACCACCGGACAAACCATGAAATCGGCAATACCGAAAGAGTTATGGATGGGGATTTGAATCCCTTTATCATTGCGTTTTTAAAAGCTTCTGCAGAGAAGAAACAGTGAGGACTTATGGATTATAAAGAGATGCTTGCAAGCATAGATAAATCGCGTGTACCCCAACATATCGCCATCATCATGGACGGGAATGGCAGATGGGCGAAGAAAAGACTTAAGAACAGGCTATTCGGGCATAGAGCAGGTGCTCAAACAATTAGAGAAGTTGTGGAATGTGGAGTGGACTTTGGATTGAAATACCTCACTGTATATGCTTTTTCTGCTGAGAACTGGAATCGACCCGAAGCGGAGATTAAGGGTTTGTTCAAACTTCTTCTCGAATTCCTGAAAAAGGAAATCGATGAAATTCATGCCAACAATGTCTGTGTTAAACTTCTTGGTAGTGAAGAAAGACTTGATCCTGCATATCTTGCAAGTATTAACAACACATTGAAACTCACCTGGAACAATACAGGATTACAACTCCGTATTGCCTTTAACTATGGTGGACGGCAGGACATAGTTCAGGCAGTTAAGAAGATAAGTCAGAAGTCAATATCGGGAGAAATTGACCCCGAAAGCATCAACCAGGAGTTGATTGAATCCTATCTATATACAAGAGATATGCCCGATCCTGACCTGCTGATACGCACCAGCGGAGAATTGCGTATCTCCAATTTTCTAATCTGGCAGATAGCTTACGCAGAAATGTGGTTCACCGATAAATTATGGCCTGATTTCACTCGTGTTGATATGGTTCAGGCTGTGTTAGATTTTCAAAATAGAAACAGACGCTTTGGAGCATTATAATGAATCTTGTTAAGCGTGTAAGTGTTGCATTAATAGGTATTCCGATAATACTTTGGGTCTTCTGGTCTGATGGTCTCCCCTTACTCATTTTCGGTGGTTTGTTATCTGCTTTGATGTCCTGGGAGCTATTCAGGATGTTCAAACGCAATGGTAATCTTCCTAATATCCTATCCATACCCTTTTCCATAATGGTGTATTTTGCAGTCAGTTTATACGGTTGGCAAGCTCTGCCGGTGATTCTGCTCCCCTTTATGGTGGTTATTTTTACAAACAGGCTTTTGAGAAACAAAATTGATAGAAGCATCTGCAGCATATCATTCACTCTTTTTATCTTCATTTATGCAGGTATTCTACCCTCAACTATCTACCAAATCACAAACTTTAACAACGGTAACTGGCTTTTGATTCTTATTTTAGTCCTCACATGGATTACCGATTCCTTTGCCTATTTCATTGGAATGACTCTTGGTAAACATCGCGGTATCTTCCCTGTCAGCCCCAAGAAATCGCTGGAAGGATTCATTGCAGGAGCTGTTTTCTCGCTGATAGCCGTGCTTGTTATCAGACTGATAAACAGAGATTTATTTACATTAACCCAGCTGATTGCAGCTGCTCTCACAACCGGCTTTATCGGACAACTCGGGGACCTAATGGAATCGCTGATTAAAAGGGACATGAAGGTTAAGGACAGTTCTAATCTTATCCCCGGTCACGGCGGTATCCTCGATCGTTTTGACAGTTTCCTGATTTCTGTAGCCTTCCTCTATGTAATTCTTTTCGTTTTAAGTATTGTGGAATATCGATAATCAAAGAAGTTAGCTTGCACCGGTCTTTATCCAAAGCTTCTAACCTTCAAGCTTAAACGAGCGTATTAAGTAGAACCTGTCACGGTATCAATAATTCCGTTGTTAGCCCTGATACCACTTTCTTTTTTAACTTACGATTTCGAATGTTATTGATTTTTCTATTTTCTCCTTTTGAAGGATTCACAGTGCGTTTTATGCGGAGTTTCAGCTAATTCCGAATAATCCATTTTCTATCAGATTGAAACCTTCCCGTTTCCAACTTCTTTGGAGACAATCCTTCTATTCCGAATACATTGCAACGAGCAATCCACAGTGCGTTTTATGCAGAGTTAGGCTACTTTTACCTCGGCTTTTGCATTCGAATCAACAACGCACTGTGATCCCACTGTGACTGCACTGTGCACCCACTACCCACCCGGTGTCACAGTGGGAGGACAGTGCAAAATGAGTGCGAGGGTTATGAGAGAGCTATATATTGCTGAATGGAGCAAAAGAGGGGCATTATTGTAGTAAAGCCATTACAGGAAAAATATCAATCATTGATATTAAAAAATAAAGAATACATTGCAAGTATGTGGGGAAAGGAAACCATTTGTCAGAGACAAAAGGATACTACCCTACTAAGCTTTTAACAGAAGGTTGTCCTCTCTTTTTTAAGAGAAAAGAAATATTTAAAGCATAATTTTGCAAATCGAGTAAAAAAAACTTTACATTAATAATTGCGTTAATCTATAGTGGAATTGGTAGCAAATAATGGAAGATGGAGAAACTATGTTAAAGAAAATTGCGTTAAGTCTTATGATTTTACTTATGGTTTGTGTAGTGTTTGCTGAAGAAGTTAAAGAGACCGGTACAAGGCAATATATGGGATTCCATGTAAGTGATTTATGTGCAACAGGATTAGCGTATCGAAATGTAGGAACACCGCTTGGCTATTCAATGATAATAGGTGGTACTGCAAATGGGAAAAGCGGTTCCGAATATGAGGCTTATTTCAACACTGGTTTTATGGGTACATATAAATTGAAGGATTTTGAAAGAACCTCGTTCTTTTTTTTCGCCGGCAGCTCATATCACTACAAAGAAGATCGGGAAGAAATTGACGGAATGCATCTGGACTCAAATGACTACAAAGTGAATGTTGACGAGAAAATGTATTACGGAATGGGACTGGGTCTTGATTTCGTCCTCAATGATTGGGGACTTTTTTCCATCCATTGGCCTCTAACTTTCAGAAATGACGGGTATATCAGCATGTATGTTCCAATGGCATCTTTTCTAATCAGATTTAAATAATAGAGGTTTATCATGAAAACAATAATCACGCTTATATTAGTGCTTTCATCGGCATTAGTATTTGCAGGTGAAGTGGAGAAAAATCTCGGCTTTGCTGCCGGTGCTGTATCGGGTATTGGCTTATCCTACCGTCAATTCTATGAAAAAGCAGGATTTCAGATAACCGGTGCTGCTTATGTTGATGGTACTAAAGAATCTGAGGAGTATCAAAGACAATTCAATGGAGGTTTACAGGGATTTTATACTCTGAGTAAACCGAGTGATGTGCGGTTTTATCTATTAGGAGGAGTTTCTTTCTTCTATAATGAGAATAGGTTTTCCGAAGAAGTATATACCATGGAAGGAGAATATGCCGGAGATAAAATAGACGCAGAGCTTGATAGGTCTTACAATATCGGAACTGGTATCGGGATGCAGGTAACTTTTTTGAAGCATGCCAATATCGCTATTGAATGGCCCTTATTCTATAATACAGACGGCTCTTTTACGATGTATATCCCGCAGATTGGGATATATTATAAATTCTGATTCGAGAACTTAAATTATAGCTTATTCTATATACTTTCCTTTCACTCGAAGGTACATTAAGGGAGGACTTTTGAAAACTCTGGGTGTATTGATAATTCTATGTATTTCAATCACTTTGTTCGCAGGCGAAACGGATGTTAGATTAGGATTAATAGCCGGACCACTCTCAGGTGCAGGAGTTGGCTGTCGAGTGTACTTCGGAGATTTCGGGATACAGGTAGCGGGGATTACTTACAAGGCAGGTGAAAAAGACTCTTATGACTACTCAAGATTTACGAATGTAGGTGTTCAAGGAATCTTTACCATATCAACCTACTCAATCTTACGCTTCTATGCGTTCGGTGGTATTTCCCATGTTTACTGGGAAAACTATTATGAATATGACAGGTGGTCTTATTGGGCTGATAATTATGTAAGAGAAACTCACTATGACTATTACAGAGAAACTCACTTCGGAGGTGGACCGGGATTGGAGTTCAATGTTTCAAGAAATTCAGCCATTGTCCTTGAATACCCTGTGTACTATACAACTGATGATGAAGTTGTATTAGAGCTTCCGCAAATAGGTCTATTTTATCGGTTCTAATTCCTGTTAATCCACTAAATAGGATAGTTTTCTACATCTCAAATGAGAGATTAGACAAAAGGTTTGACACTATACGGGGTACACCCAATTTTGCATCAGCTTTTATAATGGAGGAATTGTGGCTGTTAAGAAGATAGTTAACGCAGTAAATATAGAACATGACGACTCGAGGATGTATAATGTTATCCCCTTGCGTCGGATGCTGGTTGCACCAAGGATAATCGCTCCCGTCCTTGTTGGTCGTGAAGTATCGTTAGGAGCTGTTGAGCAGGCATTAGTAGAAGATAAACTTGTGTTTTGCACAACACAGAGAGAAGGAGAGGATTCAGATGGCAATCCACAGACCGGACAACTTTACCGGATTGGAACTGTTTGCCAGATTCTCCAGAGTTTCCGATTACCGGACGGGAATATCAGGCTCTTAGTTGAAGGGTTGTACCGTGCAAAAGTTAGAAGATTCGTCACCGGTAAGAAGTTTATCCGGGCTTATGTGGAGAAATTTGAGCTCATTCAAAATGTAAAACCGAAAGAGCTTGAAGCCTATCTTAGGAACCTCAAATCACTCTTCAAGGAGTTTATCACACTGAATAACTCACTACCTGAAGAAATGATACAATCGCTTGAATCCTTATCTGACCCGATTGAGGTTTTCTACTTCGTTCTCACTTACTTCAATATTGATGTTCATTATAAACATTATCTCTTCAAGATGACACACCTGAACGGTTGCTTGAAGCGATTGCTTGAAGTAATGAACGAAGAGATTGAGGTGAGTAAACTTGAACAAAGAATCGAAGGAAAAGTAAAACGCACTCTGAACAAGATGCAACGGGAATACTATCTTCAAGAGCAACTTAAGATTATCCACAAAGAGCTTGGTTTAACTGATGAAGATGATTCCAATCTGATAAAACTTAAGGGGAGAATAGACTCTAAAAACTTAAGTAAACAAGCTCTGGACAGAGTTTT
>JAFGVF010000253.1 GCA_016938155.1 Candidatus Cloacimonadota bacterium | reverse complement strand
TTATCGTCGGATGAGAAGGGACAGGACAGATGATTTCTTTAAGAGAATCAGTAGAATTGAACATCTGATTATTATGGAATCGTTCAGTAAAACTCTGGGAATGCCGGGGATGCGAATCGCTTTCATCCGCACTGCCGATAACCGGTTAATGAAGGCTATCCGTACTCGACTCACTTATGGATTTAGCGGAGTAAACCTGTTTGGACAACAGGTTGTGGAATATTTGCTTACTAAACCGGAAGGACAGAGGATTGCTGCCGAATTCCTTGAAGTTACCAATAAAGAGATTGTTAAGAACCTGAATTGGCTTAAGGAGCATAAACTCCTTGAGGAATCCCTCTATCAAGAAATGCCAGACGGTATTTTCGCAATTGTGAACAAATCTGAAGAGGAGATGATTAACAATAGAATCGGAGCTGTCTCCCTCGATTTCTTCACGGAATTGCCTGAATTAAGAGAACAATATGCCGATACTTCCCGTATTTGCGTCTCTGTCCCCCATAATAAATTCCTCCAATTCTTTTCCTCATTTATCTAAAACATATGTCCTCGCTCTGAGGATGTCCGTTCTTGTTTCACTCTGATAAACGCCCTTTCTCTATAATGAGTGCTTAACATGGAGGTGCTGCTTCAGCTGCACTGTATTTTTGTGTGTACAGCTAAAGCAGTAACCCCTTTTCATCATAATTGAAGTAGAATAATAGAGTGGCTTCCAGTGGTGCGAGCTGAGGGCGGAGGGTTCAAATTGTTGAACCCCTACGAGTAAAACATGAAACTCCCTGCACTGCTATGAACTCCCGCTGAAAAGCCCAGCCCTACATGAGCTGAATGTGAATTGCCATGTGGCGTAAGCCCATGGAAATGAAGCACCAATGACCTCTCAACCCTATAAAGGTTATACTATTCTTGTTGCTCAATTACGCATTGCCCCGAACTCGCAAGCTCGTAATGGTGCCTGCTTCCATTTGTATTTTTTGATAATGTAGAGACGCACGACCGTGCGTCTCTACGAGAAGAAGTGAATTTTCTTCCTCCCTTCAATCAGACCTGCACCGTAGCGGAGCATGGGGCGAGAATGATTAGTTTTAATGTCCTCTACTGCTTAAAACCAACCATTTTAAAGGTTTAATGACCATTTGAAAGTTAAAGGTGACAGATTGGCAAGGTGATTAGCCATACAAACTAAAAGGCGGGAATTGTTTCCAACTCCCGCCAAATTCTATAAAGGACTAATTACCCGAAGATAACTTCTTTTTCAATTAAATAATGTTCGTGGGAATCAGAGGCATGAACAGCGTTTCTTCTGACAGAAGTCGCAAATCTTCCTCTAACAGTATCCGGTTCGCATTCTGCCGGGTCAGTGGGACCAATCAGGTTGCGAACTCTTGAAACAGTGTTTTGACCGCTGACAATCATAGCAATTGTATTACCTGAAGTCATGAACTTCAGCAAATCAGGGAAGAAATCCTTTTCACGGTGAACAGCATAGAATCTTTCGACGATTTCATTAGTGAACCGGAACATCAACATTGCATCGATTTTAAACTTCTTGGCTTCAAACATAGAGATAATCTCACCGATTTTACCTGCTCTGACTGCATCAGGTTTAATTAGTACAAGAGTCTTTTCCATAGCTTCTAAAAGGTGAGTCTTGTCTCTACATAGTCCATAGCTGCCACTTTGATGGCAATATCACGATTCAAAATCTTGCTCATGTTTATCTTATGCTCAAGAATTGCAATCCAGACTTCTTCAATCTCTCCTGTCTTGAATTCCTTGCCTGTATAACTCTTCAACATCTGTGTGTAAAACTCGTCTCGGTCTGAATCAACTGCTGCAATTACATATTTATAATGAGAATGAGTTATCTCATAATCCTTAAAACGAACATCGATTACCCCGAAACCTAACTTCATTAAGTTTTCAAAGTTGATTTGAATCCCTTGATTCTTCTCCATCTTATACTCCTGTCCAATTGTAGTTTTCCTACTTTTACCAATTAAAAAAAACAGTCAAGCAAACTTCACAATTTCTGCATTGTTCATCTCAAGAGTGTTCATTACATGACTGCTAATAAATCGAAAGATATGAAGACAAATCGATTTAACGGAAAGTTTTTTAGTTTTTGCGAGTCGCTTTTTGAATAGATGCATTTATTGAGTGAACCTAACAACTTTAGAGTTGAAAAAACGCCTTTCTTGTGGAGGTGCTGCTTCAGCTGCACTTCAATTTAATAGTACAGCTGAAGTAGTACCTCCTTTTAAACGCAATTGAGGACAAGTTTACATAATAATAATTCCGAAACCCAAGAAATTTAAGCTACACAATAGTATTTATCGTGCTTTTCACCATTCATCCCATTGCGTTGCTCCTGCGGGTCTCCTGCGGGTCACATACGGGTATCTTGGGCAAAGGCGTAGGAGGGTCGGGAGAGAGACGGTAGTCAATCCTATCATGGATGGAAGAAGATGATTGGACGGTCTCAACTTGGTATAATATTAATAATTATAAGCTTTTATTGACAAGCATAATGCCTTTCAAAAAATGGGTTCAAAATTGTTAGAATAATACCTAAAAATACGGGGGAAATATGAAACAATACAGTTTACAGAACATAAGAAATATCGCCTTGTTCGGCTCAAGCGGAGCAGGTAAAACCACTCTTGCGGAACACCTCTTTTATCTTACAAAGATGACATCAAAAGTCGGTAAGATTGATGAAGGTAACACCGTTCTTGATTTTGACCCTGAAGAAATTGAGAGAAAGATGTCCTTAATGACAGGCATCGGTTATATAGATTGGAAGGACTGGAGAATCAATATTATTGACACACCCGGAAATCCTGATATGATTGGTGATCAAACAACATCCACAGTGGCATGCGAAACAGCCGTAATCGTTGCCAATGCATCCGGTGGTTTTGAAGTTGGTCTTGAACAGGCACTTGAACTTCTTGAGAACAAACACCCTGGCAAAGCACTTCTGATAAATCGCATGGATAATGATAATGCCGATTACTATAAAGTAATCGACATGATTTACGAAAACATGGGAATAAAAATTACTCCTGTAATGATACCAATAGGTGCAGAAGGCAGTTTCCTCGGAGTTGTTGACTTAATAAAACAAAAAGCATATATAGACAATGAAGTTACCGATATTCCTGCCGATATGGCAGGATTGGTAGAAGACAAGCGTCTTGAACTGATGGAGAACATTGCAGAAACGGACGAAGCTCTTTTAGAAAAATTCCTTGATTCCATGGAACTCAGTACCGAAGATATGATTTCAGGTTTAATCAAGGCAGTTGCAAACAAGAGTATAATCCCTGCTTTTGCAAGTTCAGCTTCCACCAATAAAGGCATTAGGGCATTTATTGATGCCTGTATAAATTACCTGCCTTCCCCAGCTGATATGAATGAAATTGAGATATTGGTCAACAATGAGCCGAAGAAAATGATTGTATCACCTGAAGGCGACCTTGTGGCTTATATTTTCAAGAATTATGCCGACCCGATTATGGGTGACATTGCTTATATCCGTGTTTTCTCAGGAGCTCTTACCAATGCCTTGGATGTTTTTGTACCAGAAAAAGACGGTAAAGACAAAGTCGGCAATATGTTCTATATGATGGGTAAGAACCGCAAAGATACAGCCGAATTGAGAGCGGGAGAAATCGGTGGACTTGTTAAACTTAAAACAGCCAGGAACCTTTGTTCTATGGTGAAGATAGGCAGCCACATGTGCTTCCCCGCAATTGAGCTTCCTCAGCCAATTTATTGGCAGGCAATCAAAGCCGTTAATCAATCAGATGAAGATAAAATCGGTGAAGCAATATCTAAACTCAGTAACGAAGACCCAACCATCCGTAGCATAATTAATATGGAAACACACGAGAATGTTATTGCCGGTATGGGTTCTCAGCAGATTTCACTTCTACAGAAAAAACTGAAAGCAAGATATAAGGTTGAAGCCACATTACAAGACCCGAAAGTTCCTTATAAAGAGACAATTATGGGTAGTGCAGATGTTAAATACAAACATAAGAAACAATCCGGTGGAAAGGGACAATACGGCGAAGTATATTTCAGAGTCAAACCGAGAGATCGTGGCGAAGGCTTTGAATTCATCAATGCAATTGTCGGTGGCGTAATACCATCAAACTACATCCCTGCCATCGAAAAAGGACTGCACGAATCTCTCAAGAGAGGCGTGGTTGCAGGTTATGAGATTGTGGACATTGCAGTTGAGCTCTACTTCGGTTCCTACCATGATGTTGACTCATCAGAAATGGCATTCAAGATAGCAGCATCCCAATGCTTGAAGCTTGCCTTTGAAGAAGCAAAACCAATCCTTCTCGAACCGATAATGATTGCAGATATTGTTATCCCCTCAGAGTATATGGGTGATGTTATGGGTGATATTTCGACCCGTAGAGGAAGAATCCTCGGAATGGAGCAAACCGGTCGCAAACAGATACTCAAGGCTCAGATGCCTCAGAGTGAAGTTTTCTCCTATTTCCCGTCACTGAAATCCCTCACTCAGGGTCGCGGCAGATTTACAAACACTTTCTCACATTACGAAAGATTACCTGAGGAAATCGCTAAGAAAGTGATTGCTGCACATGAAGAAAAAGAATAACTTGAAAAATATTTCTTTACAAGTAATGAAGATTTAACACTAATGAAGGGAGGTAGAAATACCTCCCCATTTTAATAAATTAATGAGGTAAAAAGATGTCCGGACATAATAAGTGGAGCTCAATTAAGCATAAAAAAGGTGCAGCCGACGCTAAGCGCGGTAAGATATTCACAAGAATAGTAAAAGAGATTATTATCGCAGCCAAAAACGGTGGCGGAGATCAGGAAACTAATCCTGCCCTTCGTACGGCAGTAGCTCTCGCCAAACAAAACAACATGCCTAAAGATAATATTGAACGAGCCATCAAACGCGGAACAGGTGAACTTGAAGGTGCCAGTTACGAACAGATTTCTTATGAGGGATATGGTCATAACGGGGTAGCAATTATAGTAGAATGCCTTACCGACAATAAAAACAGAACCGTTGCAGAAATTCGTCATACCTTCTCTAAATATGGCGGTTCTATGGGAGATAGCGGTGCAGTTGCCTGGAATTTTGAAAGTAAAGGTTTCTTCACAATTCCTGCTGCCGGTATGGATGAGGATGAAGTGATGATGGCTTTACTCGAT
>JAFGVF010000252.1 GCA_016938155.1 Candidatus Cloacimonadota bacterium | reverse complement strand
TTGACAAGCTAACTTGTTGAAATAAGGTTCGTTGTGGGTTAGGTTAGAAAGATATAAGCCTGTAGAATTTTAAAGAAAAGAGAAAATTATAGAGGTAAAAATGAAGAGAGTTGGATTCCTTTTTTTATTGATTTTTATCATGCAACTACTTCTGGGAGATGTAGCTGAAAATTTTGATGGATGGACTGACGGGAGTTATGGCACAATATCTTCATATGTTAATGGGGGAGTAGGTCACTGGGAATCAAGTAATGCCAGAACTTTGACAACCTATGCCCGTTCAGGTAAATGCATACAATTTAACGATGATTCACCAACGACAGACGAGTATCTTTTGTACAAAGGATTGGATGGTAATGGTAAAGATAACGGTATTGGTATAATCAATTTTTGGTATAAGCACTATAATACCAATGTGACTCAAACAATTGAGTTTAAACTGGAATATCAATTGGAAACTACTGAAGGCACATGGACACAGCTGGGCTCAAATATTGTAGTCCCGAGTGATTATAACTATCACGAGTACTATCGGTCTTTCAATATTCCAGGAGATAATATCTATATCAGAATAATAAATGTACAGGATCTGGAAAGACTGCATATAGATGATTTATTGATAACAGACTTTACTTCCGGAATAAAACCACTTGTTGCATCGTTTGGTGTCGACAAATCTTTCGGTTTATCCCCATTTACGGTAAACTTTTTCGATTCATCACATGGGGGAGTCACTCCTTATACTTATCAATGGGATTTTGATAACAACGGTTCGATTGACAACACCGATATGAACCCTTCTCATGTTTACACAACTGATGGAAATTACAGTGTAAAAATTATAGTTACAGATGCTACCGGTTCTACATCTTCAACCATTATTAAAGAAGATTACATTACAGTATCTTCATACTACTCTTCAGTTACCTCAAGTAGCAGTGAAGAGATGAGAACTCAAATACACAATACTATCAATAACCACATCTCCTATCAGTATTCTGATGCAACTATTGTAGAAGCTCTAAATGCGTCTGATGCAACACCAGGACAACCTGGAAGAGTAACCGAAGTTTATAGCGGTATGCAGGATATATCATTTGCTGACAAAGAGTGTGTGTGGAATGAATATCACGGGAATTTCAAAAATGACTATCCAGCATATAGCGATTTACATAATCTTAAACCTGAAGAGACTAATGTAACCTCAATCAGGGCAAGACTTGATTTTGATGAGGGTGGTAGTGATGTTTCCACAGCTCCCGGTAACTTTGTTGATCTGGATTCATTTGAACCGCGAGATGAAGTTAAGGGTGATATTGCGAGGATATTATTCTACATGGATGTAAGATATGAAGGCGATGTGCCTTCCAACTATGCAGGAGAGCTTGATTTAGTTCTTGTAGATGATGTTAATACTGACCCTAATGAGTCACTTGGACATGGTGAGTATGGTAAACTGTCAACTCTTTTAAAGTGGCATTTAGAAGATCCGGTTGATGATTTTGAGAGAAACAGGAATAATGTTATCTATTCTTATCAAAATAACAGAAATCCGTTTATTGATAATCCTGAATGGGTACTTAGTGTTTTCCTGCCAATAACTCCTATAGCTGACATACAACAGGTCGATGACCCGTTAGTAAGTGATGTATCGCCTCTTAACGGTTCTTTCCTTAGAATTGCTGGGTTTGTAAGTGCTGTTACCTCAAATGGGTACTATCTACAAGACTACTCCTCCGGTCCGTGGTCGGGAATATATATTGATGATAATGTGAACACACCGGCAGAAGGTGATGAACTGGAGCTAATAGGAAGAGTCGCAGAAGATGCAACTGTTACAATCTTTACAGAAATCGCAGAATATAATTTAATTAGTAGTGGTAATATCATTGCTCCGGTTATTGTCGAGACTAATGATTTAGATGAAACCTATGAATCAACGCTTGTGCAAGTAATAAATGTTACAGTCACTCAAGAGCCTAATGCAAACAACATTTGGAAAATTGATGATGGTAGTGGAGAATGTGAAGTTGGTTATCTACTTAGTGTACCAAATCCTATACCCCAGATTGATGAATTCTATGCAGGAATTATAGGAATTGTTGATGGAGAGGATGCAGGTTATGTGCTCTCTCCTCGCAGTGATGATGACTTTATTTTTACAGTTAACAATCCACCAGTAGCTATGACTAATGGACCTTATGTTGCTGAAGATGATGACGGCGACGGATGGGCGGAAGTTACCATGGATGGCTCTGCAAGTTATGATGAAGATGGAGAAATCGCAATTTATGAATGGTCGTGGGTTGCTGATGTTAATTATGGAGCTATCACAGAGCTTTTTATTTCTGAGTACTTTGAAGGTTCAAACTATCGTAAGGCAATCGAAATTTATAATGGTACCCCATATAATGTAGATATGACTGGTTATCTTCTTGAAAGAGATGAATCAGGAACAGGTAATTTTAGCTACTCAATCACCCTTGAAGGAGAAGTGGCTCCTTATTCCACTTATGTTGTTGTATATGATAGAAATAATAATACTGCCGATTTAGCAGGATTAAGTGATTGGGATATGATTACTTCTGATACTATGATGTATTACAGCGGAAACGACCAAATTAGATTAGTTAAGATCGATAGTAATGAAACTATTGATTTTATTGGAGAGAACGGAAATATCAATTGGGGCAGGAATAAAACATTTGTTAGAAAGCCCGAAGTATATCAAGGTTCAATCTATTATCATCCTGAAGAATGGCAAGAAATGACTTATGATGATATATCGACTCTCGGGTCACATTCAGTGGGTGCTAAAATTCAAAGAACTTATAACTACTCTGAGGTAGGAGAAGTTGTTACAGCTCATTTTCCATTGGGAATTACAACAGTTTATTTAACTGTTACTGATAATTTAGGATTAACTGCAGTTGATTCAACCATTGTAACAATAAATGAGAGTATCGATACTAATCCCCCAAGAATCAGCAATATAGTTCAAACTCCTGAATTACCTCAACACTACGCGTCTGTTGAGATTACAGTATCAATAACAGATGATAATACCTTAACAAGTACTATCCTCCGGTGGGGCTATTCATCTGCATATATGCCGAATTCTACGAATCTTGTGAGATATGATGGAGATAATTTCTCAGGTGAAATTCCGGGATACAAAGCAGGAACATATATTTATTACCAAATTGAAGCAATTGATGACACTGATGAAGTATCCACTTCAGCGATTCTACACTATCAAGTTCAATATTTTGGTTCAGGAAACATTGTTTTTACTGAGGTATGTGAACCGACAACCACAAATGCTTCTTTCATAGAACTTTATAATGCAGGTACAGCACCTGTTTCTTTATTAGGTTGGGAAGTAAGACAATACAACTCTTCACTCTCTACCCTTCTGGATTTAGATTTGAATACAGATCTTCTTACAAATATGGATGATGAAATGCTTCTACTCCCCGGTTCTTATGTAATAATCATTAAGGGTTCATTAGCCGAGTTTACGGGGTATTATGGTGCTTACAACGGTTATTATTTTACTGATGGTTCTTCAACTCAAGGTGTTCCTAATATTGATGGAAATGAGTATTATGAGCTTTATGATAATAGTGGAAGTAAAGCATTAGTAGATAACATCGGTAGTGCAACGAGCACTATATTGAATGCACATAGATACGAAAGAGTTGATGCACTTGATGCAGGAACAGATATCTCAACAAACTGGATTGATGTTACCTCGACATCCATTGGTACACCTGGTGCAAAAAATCTAAACACTCTAAATAGTGATTATTCTGTTCTGCCTGTAACATTCTCTAACATGTACCTTTCTTTGACTGAGCAAAACGCTATTGAAATCCATTGGGCTACAGCATCTGAGAGTAACCTTAACGGTTTTAAAATTTATAGATTGGTGATGGATATCGATTCAGAAGATGAGCCTTTATTGGAAAATGCTGAATCATTCAATTCGATTATCAGTGCCAATAATAATTCAGATGGTGCAGATTATTCCTTCCTTGATCAGGAAGTGTATCGAGGATATAAGTACTACTATTGGATTGAGTGCATCGGTTTCAACGGGCATTCTTCTTATTATGGACCTGTTCTGATGACTATAGATAACAATAATCAGGGAAATCCGAGCATTCCTTTGGTCACTAAGTTGAAAAACATATATCCGAATCCATTTAATCCTGAAACAAGAGTTTCATATTCAATCAGTACAGGCGTGGATGTGAAAATATCTGTTTATAACCTTAAAGGTCAGTGTTTAAAGACCTTGGTTGACAGGTTTGTTACTCCCGGAAATTACTATGCAACCTGGAATGGTAAGGATTCAAACGGAAAATCCTGTCCCAGCGGAGTTTATTTCTTCCGCATGGATGCAGGGAAAATGAGCTCCGTCAAAAAGGCGTTGCTCCTTAAATAGCCTCTAATCGCTTCATATACTTAGCAAAAAAAAGTTTGTGTTCCCCTAACACAAACTTTTTAATTTTGTATTTACCTGAGCCTCCATTAATTAGGTGTCCTGTTTTCTGCTATTTGATATTGAACAATGTTTTGCACTTGACACAAACATTGAAAGAGACTCAGATTACTTTGCAAAGAAAAACTTGATAAGGAGTGATTGGATGAAGAAGGGATTTTTATTTTTTCTATTAGTTATAGCAACATCGTTCATACTTGCAGATACATATTTAGAAACTTTTGCTACTTCGGGTAATTGGGCAGGTGGGACAATGACGGGTTATAATGCTAAAACCTATACTAATGATGCCGATCCGGCTTATGACCAGTTTTCCAGTAACAGTGCTGTTCGTGAAACAGCCTATATTGTTACTTCGTCTCCTTATTCGTGGAGAGTAAACACTGGAGCATATTATTTCAGATATGAATGTGAAACCAATGTTTCGGGATTTAATTTGTGGCTTGCCAAATGGGATAGTTCTCCTGTAATTACTTTTACAGTCAGATATAGTACTGACAGCGGTTCGACTTATACTGACATTGAGACTATTAACGGTGGAACATGGTTTGTTGCAGATAAGGAATTTAAGCAATATAGTTACAGTTTTGGCACTCCGATAACTCCTGAACCAGGTGAAAAAATTTACATTGAAATCAACAAAACAGCCGGAGAAAGATTACTTATAGATGACTTTACTCTTGAATACACAACTGGTGGTTCTGGAAATCCTCTTGTCGCTGATTTTTCAGCTGACGAAACATCCGGATTACCTCCTCTAACAGTAAATTTCACAGATGCAACCACAGGTGGTACAGCTCCCTATACCTATGCCTGGGATTTTCAAAATGATTCTACTACTGATTCAACAGAAGAAAATCCTTCTTTTGAATATACTACTACAGGATTATATACTGTTAAACTGACGGTTACAGATTCTGCAGCAAGAACAGCAGATGTTGAAATCAAGGTAGATTATATTAACATCACGGATTATTATGATTCAATTACAGAGACATCCGGGACTGCCTTAAAGGCTCAATTACATGAATTGATAAATGATCACACTTCCTATGTATATGATAATTTGAATCCTTATCTGATGGAAACAGATAAAGACCCAAATAATCCAAATAATTGTATCGAGCTTTACACGGGTGAGTCAGAAGCTGCAGTTAGTTCAAAGGAACATGTATGGGCAAAATCTCATGGTGAATTCAGTACAACCCGTCCTGCAGGTTCAGACATGCATAATCTAAGACCATCTCAATCAAATATCAATTCGACCAGAAATAATTTAGATTTTGATAATGGTGGAACGGAAGTTCTTCCTGATGCCCCGGGAAACTATCATGATTCTGACTCATGGGAACCTCGAGATGCCGTTAAAGGAGATGTTGCCAGAATGTTGTTTTATATGGCAACCCGATACGAAGGTGATGTTCCTGCAAATGTTGTTGGAGAGCCTGACCTTGAATTAGTAGATGAAGTAGATACAGAGGATAATGATGGAGGAGTTGCCGGATATGGTGAGCATGGCAAGCTTTCAACGCTTCTCCAATGGCATCTGCAAGACCCTGTGGATTCATTTGAGATGAATCGCAATAATGTAATTTTTACTTACCAAGGGAATCGTAATCCATTTATTGACCATCCTGAGTGGGTTTATGCCATTTGGCAACCTATTGTAGATATATATGACATTCAGTATGTGGCTTCACCATTGACTGATGATGCTTCCATTTATACCGGACAAATAGTAACAACAACCGGCATCGTAACTGCTATCGCTCCAACTGGCTATTTTATCAGTGAACCTGAAGGTGGAGCCTGGAAAGGTATTTTCGTGTATGATTCTACAAATTCACCAACATTGGGAGACGAAATCACAATAACTGCTACCGTTCAGGAATATAATAGTTTTACACAGTTATCAAGTGTAACGGATTTTAATTTAGATAGCTCAAGTAATCCACTTCCTAGTGCAGTTGTCATTAATACGGGTGATTTATCTGAAGCTTATGAGGGTGTACTTGTTTCGGTGGAATATGTTACTGTTACATCAACTGTGGATACTTATAATCAGTGGAGTGTTAATGACGGTAGTGGTGCTTGTGAGATAGATGATTTAATCTATAATTATTCTCCTGCAGCTGAATTAAGTGATGATTTCGATTCCATAACTGGAGTAGTAAACTATTCTTACGGTGCCTTTGACATTAATCCTCGTTCTGCTGCGGATTTGATAGAATCTCCCATTATCAATGTTGACCCCATTGCAGATGCAGGCGGACCATATAACGGCACGGATAGCGATTATGACGGTTGGGCTGATGTAACTCTCGATGGTTCAGGCTCAACAGACAGCGATGGCAGCATTGTCAGCTATGAATGGTCATGGGATGATGGAGTAGCCGGTGGCAGTGGAGCTACCGATCTGATTATCAGCGAATATGTCGAAGGTTCAGGCTACAATAAGGCTATTGAAATATATAACGGCACAGGTTCAACAGTTGATTTGAGTAACTATTCTCTTAAAAAGCAGGTTAATGGAGTTGGTGACTTCGGAAGTGAGTTATCATTATCGGGAACACTGGCTAATGATGATGTGTATGTGATTGTCAGTACTTCCGGAACTCCGAACTTGTCTGCTGAAACCTTTGTTGATTTAGCTACAAGCTCAGCTTGCATAAACTTTAATGGTAACGATTGTGTTGCTCTATATAAAGCAGGAATACAGATTGATGTAGTTGGAGTAGTCAATCAAACTTCCAGCTGGGGAGCAGACATGACTCTGGTTCGCAATGCCAATATCACAAGTCCTACGGTTAGCTACAATGTTAGTGATTGGACTCAGTATTCTTCTAATACTTTCACTTATCTTGGTTCGCATACAATGACATTTTCAAAAGGAAATAGAGTTGTTCAAAATGCATCAGGTGTTTCGCCTACAGCTTCCTTCCCATTGGGAGAAACAGTTGTAACCCTCACAGTTACTGATGATGAAGGTGGTGTTGATATTGATACTGCCACGGTTACTGTTACTGAACCAACAGCCAATCAAGCACCTGCAATCACCAATATCTCTACTGATCCGAGTAATCCCACCAGCAGTCAATCTGTAGCTGTTTCAGCAGATATTACCGACACAGATGGTACTATATCTTCAGCAGAAGTTCGTTGGGGAACAGCAACCGGTGTTTATGGAAATACAGAGATTATGTCATTTGTTTCAGGTGCAATCTATCAGGGAGCAATTCCTGCCCAAGCAGACGGAACAACTGTTTACTTCATAATCGCTGCTTCTGATGATGATTCTGAAGAGACATTGTCCGATGAACAGTCCTATAGTGTTACTGACCTTGCAACTTCAAGAGTTATTATTTCAGAGGTAGCAGACCCGACAGATTATAATGCTTCATACATTGAGTTGTTTAATGCCGGAAACGCTCCTGAAAACCTTCGCGGGTGGACAATCAAGCAATATAATTCTACTCAAACAACAGTTCTTGATGATGTTGTAAACACTGATTTAGTGACTAATATGACTGGCGAATATACTCTACAATCCGGTGAATATGCAATATTAATAAGAGGAACCCTTGCCGATTTACTTGGAACCTATCCTGCTTTCAACGGTTACTACTTTGTAGATGGTTCTAATGGTGCCGGAGCTCCTCAAATAAATGGTGCAGAGTATTTTGAACTCTTTGATGATAATGCTAAAGCGATTGTTGATAGGATGGGCGATGCAACTCATACAATTTTAGCTGATAAGGTTTATGAAAGAAATGATGCCCTTTCTAACGGGTCAGATGTCACTTCGGATTGGACAGAAGTATCAGGTTCAACAACCGGTACCCCCGGTATTTCAAACATAACACCTCTCGATAATTATCAAATTCTCCCTGTGGAATTCAGCTTCATGACTGCTGAACTGCTGGTAAATAAAACTGTTAACTTAACTTGGAAAACGGAATCCGAAAGCAATCTTTCGCATTTCCTTATTTATAGAGGATTAAGTGCAGATGTTCTTGCTGCCTCGTCGATGAGCGTTAGCATTGGTGCTACTAATGACTCCAATGGGAATACTTACAATTTTGAAGATACGGAAGTGTACAGTGGTTATGAATACTGGTATTGGATTGAAGCCATATCTGTTTCGGGTACATCTGATATGTATGGACCCGCCTCAATAAAAATTGCTCCGATTGATGGTGAAGATAATCCCGATATCAATGTTATCTCAACCGGTATTTCTTCTGTTTTCCCCAATCCATTCAATCCTTCAACAAGCATTAAATACAGTGTCAAAGGAACTCAGAATATCTTGGTTGAGATTTATAATCTCAAAGGTCAGAAGATGAGCACACTTGTTGATAGGTCTGTTAATGAGGGCTTCCATACAGTTACCTGGGATGGAAAAGATAGCAAAAATGTTGAATGCAGTAGTGGTATCTATTTCATTAGACTGATTTCAGGTAGTACAACGGATACACGCAAAGCTATCTTGATAAAGTAGGCATATTCAGGATAATTTAAAATAGGTAAAATACTTCACCGAGATCAGGTGAATATATGCTGATTACTAAACATTGAGCGACCTTCGGGTCGCTTTTTTTCGATTTTTCCAAAGGGTTATGCCAGCCTTAGTTCAAATATAATTTTTCAATATTGAATTTTATACACAGTGCCTTTTGCAATAACTTACGCTATTATATGGCATCTGTATCTCAATTTCGGGGCATTTATACCTCTTTTGGGGATATTGTTTACCGATTCACAGTGCGATTTATGCAGAGTTTGGTCCATTATTCTATTCTTTTACACTTCTATTCAACAACGCACTGTGATCCCGCTGTGCCGTCACTGTGAACCCAGTGTCCACGCGGTGTCACAGTGCGTGGGTAGTGCGTGGCTTGTGGAAAACAAATGCATGAACTGCCCATTATTTGAAGGATCACAGATACAGATCTACAGTGGCAATAATGCGGGAGTAGGTGGTGCTGCTGTTATCGTACGGGCGAATTGCGTTCGCCCGAATAACGGAAGTCTGATGCAAGAAGCATTGGAGATACTGCTTTAGCTGTACTCTTATTTTGTGCTTTCTCTGCTGTTCACTGCTGTTATACAATATCGTTTTCACTCAATATGAAATGTATATAATTTCCGAGTACACACCTTATGATTTCATAAGGAGAGCATAAGGTGTCTATAAGGAGTCTATTAAGTGTGTATAAGATGTTGTGATGGATAATAACAGCGAATACACCCTGATGCCCTAATAATCTCCAAAGACAGGTTTTGAAATGTAAATCAAGTCATTGAGCAGAATTTGATGTTGAAAAATGGCACCCACAAAATTAGACGAGTCAAATGAAAACATATACAAATAATTATCTTGACACCATAAAACAATATATGTATTTTTGAATCGTAGTTGAATAAAGGTAGTATTATTAGGTTTGTTTTTATATACCCACATTTTGGGAGGGAACATGAGAAAGATATTTTTATTCGTATTTCTGGTTACTTATGCAATTATTTTTGCCGATGGTGTACAACCAATCGGATTAGGAACAGAAACCGACCCATACTTAATATCCAGCCTTGATAATCTGTTATGGCTAAGCACAACTCCTGATGTTTGGAATGATAATGCTAATTTTCTTCAGACAGAAGATATTGACGCTACAGCTACTGAGAACTGGAATGGGGGAGACGGGTTTAACCCGATAGGGACATCCCCTTATTTTACCGGTAGATATTCAGGGAATGGGCATTCCATTTTAAACCTGTATATTCATAAGACTAATCAAAATAATTCTCCAATAGGAATGTTTATGAGAGCAGATGATTCGTCTATTTTAGATTTAACATTACAAGATATTCACATTTTTACTAATGGAAATTCATCAACAGGCGGATTAATCGGAACAGCTCTTAACTGTACAATTACTGATTGCTCTTCTTCAGGTTCTGTTTCTGGAGGATGTACAGGAGGATTAATAGGTAACGCAAATGATTGTATTATTGTTAATTGTTTTTCTGACTGTACTGTTCATGCTGAGGGACAAGAACTTCAATCTGGTACATGGTATAATTACGGAGGGGGGATTGTGGGATCATGTCGTGACAGTGAAATTAGTGACTGTATTTTTTCCGGTACTGCCACTGGATTTTTAGCAGTATGTGGTGGGGTGCTTGGGCTATGCGGTGGAAACACAGTAACTTCATGCTCAAGTACAGGTACAATTTCCGGTTACGGATTAATTGCTTTTGCTTTAAACAATGAATCAAGCTTTTCATACTGTACCTTCTCCGGTGCTTTAAATTGCACCCCGACAAATAGTTTCTTTGGGAAAGACTTTGAGGAAAATTCTAATAATAACTGCTACTTTAATTATGAGGAAGTTGTAATAAACGGGGGACACCAGTTTTCATCTAATGCCCTACCAAATGATCTCTATACCGATTGGATTGCTAACGGTATGGAAGTAGATAATATGGATATTGATACCTATTTAAACTATGATGGTTCTTCTTATCAGCTAAACTCATTTGATGATTTACAAAAGCTCTTGTTGTTCGGCACAATTCCTGATATCAGATTCTCTCTCAATGCAAACATTGATCTATCTTCAAACCAAAACTTTTATATTCCAACATTGTATGCTGACTTCTATGGCAATAACAATGAAATAAGCAACTTAGCACTTAATGGTAATGGTACTAATGGCTTTTTTGCCTATGCAAGCGGTTGCACAATTTCAGATCTGCAGTTTACTAATGCAGATGTAATTGGTGGTGACAGAACTGGAATTGTCTGTGGATTGTTGAATGATGGGAATTTATCAAATATTACTCTTAACGGTGGGTCAGTTCATGGAAACAATAATACGGGAGGAGTAGTCGGTTCAATGACAACTTCAGGAGCAATTTCGGGAGCGATATTAACAAATATTTCTGTATCAGGGTTAGATTATACAGGTGCTCTTTGCGGTTCAATCGAAAACTGTAATGTTCTAAATTGCTATTCATATTGTAATGTAACAGGTCGTGTAGAAGCATATTGTAATGATTTTGGTATGCTTGCTTACAATGGAGGAAGGCTTGTGGGAGGAATGATTGGGTTTGCTTTAGATTCGAGTATCATAAGTTCTTATCATATAGGCTCTGTTGATGGATTGACATGTTGTGGCGGATTAGTTGGACTAAGTTCAAACTGCTATGTATCAAATTCCTTCTCAATGGCAAGGGTTCGTGGAGCATTTACCATTGGTGGTTTTATCGGAGGAAATGAAGCCAATTCTACTGTCAGTAATTGTTATGCAATGGGTTCTGTAGTCGGAGTGTTCTATATGGATATTTCAAATCGTGAAATCGGTGGATTTGCCGGTAATACTATAACTAATTCTGTGATCGAAAACAGCTTTACGCTTGCTACAGTGATAACAGATGGATTAGGGACAGTAAATCAGTGTGGTGGATTTATTGGTGAGGTTGCAAACGGATTAATTCAGAATTGTGTCTGGAATACTGATATTAATACTTTGAATATTGGTATTGGAAATGATTCCGGTACTGTAACTAACCTTATAGGCGCAACAATTCAAGAAATGCAAACACTCTCAACATACTCCGATATCGGATGGGACTTCCTCGGTGAAACAGCAAACGGGACAGAAGACATCTGGACAATCAATCCTGACTTAAATAATGGTTATCCTTATCTTGTTGAGTTAGAACAATCGGTAGGTAATGAAGAAGAGGTAATTCCAACCCCTGAATTACAAACGAAACTGTATAACAACTTTCCCAATCCCTTCAATCCGGAAACAACGATTAGCTTCAGTGTGAAGAAGAACGATGTTGCTTTGCTGAAGATATACAATATTAAGGGGCAGGTAGTGCAGAGCTATCCTAAGTTCGCTACAGGTGAGCATAAGGTTATCTGGCAGGGTGTTGATAAAAACAATAAATCGGTAGCTTCGGGAGTTTACTTCTATCGTCTGGAATCTAAGACGGGAAGCAGCACCAAGAAAATGATGCTAATCAAATAATTTATACGAAATTGGGAGGATATTATGAGAAAGATACTTTTACTTGCATGCTTATTGTTTACTGCATTTCTGTTTGCAGATGGCGTACTGCCAAATGGAACAGGCACTGAAACAGACCCTTATCTAATTGGTAGTTATGATAACCTGAAATGGATCAGTTCCAATTGCGATGGGTTTAACGGATTTGTAGGAACTCATTTCCTGCAAACGGTAGATATTGATGCATCCGAATCTCATGAT
>JAFGVF010000251.1 GCA_016938155.1 Candidatus Cloacimonadota bacterium | reverse complement strand
GATAACAAAATTAAAGATAGAGAACTTTAAATCTCATCAAAATACAGAACTAAGTACAGGTGCTCTAACCCTGTTGTCTGGTGTAAATAGTTCGGGTAAGACAAGTGTGATACAGTCGCTGTTATTACTACGTCAAAGTTTTAAAAAAGGACGTTTGCAAGCAGGACTGGATTTAAATACACCACTCTGTGATATAGGGAAAGGCATCGATGCACTTTATAGGTTTACCGACAAAAACGAAATCATAAGCTTTACCATTGAAGTGGATCTGGATCAGGAGTACTGTTTTAGGTTTAATGTGAATGGGAAATATGATGATACATTCCTACCAATGTTAGATAATTTATCCTTGGAGGGTCAGATAATTGACTTACCCATTTTCACAAACAATTTTCAGTATTTAAGTGCAGCACGCTGGGCGGGTATTGATTCATACCCCTTAGATAGCTATGCAGTCGAAACCGAAAAGCAATTATCATTAAACTATGGACAAGGGGAATTGGTTGCTCATTTTTTAGACTATTATGGAGAAAAGAGAGAGTTTGAAATTAAATCGGAATTATTACTTCATCCGGATGCGGAAAGCAAGAAATTATTAGCACAAACCATAGCTTGGGAACAAGAAATAAGTCCACGATTAACACTTGTGCCTTTTAAGCAAGGTGACAAAGTAACCATCGAATACGGTTACAAAGGTGCTGGAATTAATCAACCAACAAAAAACTTACAAGCGAAGAATATAGGGTTTGGTATATCATATTCCCTGTCCATTATAGTTGCATTATTGTCCGCAGAACCTGGTTCAGTAATAATCATAGAGAATCCGGAAGCACATTTACACCCTAAAGGTCAATCTAAACTTGCTGAACTTATCGCTTTAGCGGCAGAAAGTGGCATCCAGGTAATTGTTGAAACACATAGTGATCATGTATTTAATGGAGTCCGCAAGGCTGTAGCAAAGAAAAGGATTAAGATAGAAGATGTGAAGATGCACTATTTCGAACTGGACGATTCAAATACATCAATGCATACAGATATAAACTTATCTGAAAGTGGGAGGGTACTGGAATATAAAAAAGGTTTGTTTGACCAATTCGATGATGACTTAGATGTATTATTAGGTTTATAATCATGGAAATATTGTTGAATGAATTATCTATAAATAGCCAGTTTGCTTCCGTTCAGGAATTTATTGAGAGTTGTGTCCCACCATTAGTTTCAGTGCTGAACGAAGTGGATCAAACACAGGATTTGTTGTACAAAAAATATGAGTTTTATGCTCAGAAAGTTACACCAGAGGCAAGCCTGTATGACGCTTTGATAGGGCAATATTCAAATCAGAGGGATCTAATAAGAAAATTCAAAAGTCAATTAGCTGCCTTATTTGAAGATCCCTACTGGGAAGATTCCCCGAAGCACACAAATGGGAGTTCTTATACCTACAACGAAGTCAACGTGGTAGGAAGTTCATTGGCAGAATCCTGTGAACGTGATCGGGTAGTAATCTCCTTGCAATGTTTAGACTATAATGCAAATGTGCTGAACGTGTCAAAAAATGGAGAATTAATAAAAATTGATAATCTTTATAATACAGGTCATTATGAAACCATCGCACGAGAAAGAGGATTACTTGACGAGTTTACTCTTGCACACCCTGGTCGTTATAGGAAAACGAGATACATATCTCAAGGGCAATCTGTATACAGAGAAATTCCAACAGGATACTTGTGGTGTTTAGATAACTTGCATAGAGATCATTACGAGGTTTATAATGCGAATGGCTATCATATAGGAGAATCAGATTTAGAAGGTAACCTTGATTCCACTAAAAAAGTGAATGGAAGAAGAATATGAAGTTACAATTTAAAGAACAAGACTTTCAGGTAAAAGCGGTTCAGTCTGTAGTAGATTGTTTTGAAGGACAACCACTCAAAACCAATCGCTTCACCTTAGAACGCAGTAAGGAACTCATACGCAAGGCCAAACAAGCAGCCACGGGAGCTCAAACCATCGACTTCGAAATAGAAGAAGAAATAGGTTACCGCAACTCCGCTATACAACTTCTGGAGACACAGGTACTCAAAAATATTCAGGAAGTTCAACAGAATAACGATCTGCATGAGAGCCAGAAAATTGAACACCCCCGGGGCGTAAAGTTGGGTTACAACCTCACCATCGAAATGGAAACCGGTACCGGGAAAACCTATACCTACATCCGTACAATGTACGAATTGCATAGAAAATACGGATGGAGCAAGTATATTGTTATCGTACCCAGTATTGCCATTCGCGAAGGAGTGTACAAGTCTTTCGAGGTAACACAAGATCACTTTCAGGAGCTGTACGGACACAAGATCAATCCATTTATCTATAACTCTGGTCGTCCTCAGGATATCGAAAACTTCGCTTCTGATAACCGTATTAGCGTAATGATCATCAATACCCAGGCATTTAGTCGTCGGGGAAAAGATGCTTTAAGGATTTTTCAGGAGCTTGATCAGTTTGGAACAAGAAAACCCATAGAAATATTATCACAAACGAATCCGATACTCATTATTGATGAGCCACAGTCGGTTGATGGTCCAGTAGCCCTTGAGATGATGCAGGAATTTAAACCGCTTTTTGCAATAAGATATTCTGCTACTCACAAGGAAGACTACAACAAGGTCTATCGTTTAGACGCCCTGGACGCCTACAACAAACACCTGGTAAAGAAAATACAGGTCAAAGGTATCAACCTCAAAGGATCTACAGGTACCGATGGTTATCTCTACTTGGAGAGCATCAGCCTTAGTACCACAAAACCGCCTTATGCTTGGATAGAACATGAAAAGCGCACCGCTTCGGGGGCAATCACCAAAAAACGTGTGAAGGTGGAAGAAGGCTACAATATATACGAGCAGTCGGGCAATATGCCTGTATACAAAAATCAAACGGTCACCGAAATTAATGGCTACCTGAATAAGATAGTCG
>JAFGVF010000250.1 GCA_016938155.1 Candidatus Cloacimonadota bacterium | reverse complement strand
CGGAGATGCAGATTTATATGAATTTCTTCCTGCATTTAATCCACTTGAATCGGGAACAGATCAGGTATCTCCTTACTTTGATGCCAACAATCCAACTGATAAAATTATCACTGCATCTACGAGACGAAATAGAAGAGGTGTTGATGATGATGGTGACGGTAAGATAGATGAAGATTTTCCTGGATATACCTTTAAATTCCGTGACAGAAATGAGTTACCTTCTGTTTTTGGTGATTTCAGCGAAAGCTATTTAAATGATTTGAGTGCTGAGGAGATTGCAAAGATAAATGAAGGCAGAAACTATGAAATATGGTTCCCGCTTGGATTTATGGATTTAAGTGATTCTGGAAATGAATTTCCTTACGGTGATTTGCAATACAATTATGCCGGTCCGGTTAATGATGATAATGATAACTATATAGATGAGGATGGTGCTCCGGTTTCAGAGCAGGACTTTATCTCCTATTATTATGATTACAGTCCTTTCGAAACTTCGGTCAATCGTGACTGGGGTGGAGCAAGGGGCGGTAATAACCATGTCCCCTTAAAAATTAAAGTAAGACAGATGTCCTATCAGTGGAGTTATGAGTATATCAAGAACCTTGTTTATGTAGAGTTCGATGTTACAAATATGAATCCTGAAGATACACTTTATGATTGTGCGATGGGTATTTATATGGACTCGGATGTTGGTCCCCAAAGCTATGGTTCAGAAAAAGCTCAGGATGACCTTTCCGGATATGTAAAAGGTAGAGGTTATGAATTTGCATATACACGCGATGATGATGGAGATGATGGACTTGTCTCAGGATTAGTAGGTGCTCGTGTTTGTACCCCTGACCCTGATACACTTGAGTTCTCCTGTTGGTATTGGGCAGTTGGAGAAGGTCCCGGAGACACAGATCCTTTGCAAATTGGTAGTGCAGAAACTTATAATGAGAAATATTACCTTTTAACTGGTAAGAAACCTGCTTCAGCTACAGATATTCTCGACCTCAGAAAGAATGACGACCCGAATATCTCTGAATTTGAACAAGCTAATGCAGCAGATACCCGTTTCCTCTTTGCTTTCTATGGTGCTCAACCTGGAACTTCAGATTATAATGATTATACGAAAAGATGGAATCTTGCACCTGGAAAGACAATGAAAATAGTTGTGGCTGTTTTCCCTGGAGACAATCTTCCTGATTTAAAGCGTTCCGCTCGTTGGGCAAAGGATATTTATGGACAAGCTCAGGATTTGACCACGGTTGTTTTACCTGATACATTCCCGCATTACAATCCACCGGAGCCACCGGAGATTCCTAAAATGTATGCTGAAATTGTGCAAGATGGTAAAGAGATTGATATTTATTGGGATAATCGTTCTGAATACACACTTGATACAAAAACTGTCAGCAGTGCTTTGATAGGATGGCAGGATAATTATCCACAATGGGATAGCTTTGATGACAATTATGATTCAAACACTTATCCTGAGGAGTTCTCTACTTCTATACTGAATAATTGGAATGTTGCAGGAAGACTTAATCCGTTTACAGGCTATCGCCTCCGTCATGATTTCCAGGGTTATACTCTCTGGGGTCGTTCAGGAAGTGGTTCTCAAGAAGACTGGGAGCTTATTAATCGCTGGGATAAAGTTGATACACATACAGATTTGTCCGACTATGTTACAAATCAAACACAAGGTGACTCCATTTACTATGGCGGTTACAGAGGAATTGATACTGGTCTTCCAGGATTCCGTATTGCAGATGAAAGTGATACTCAATACTACAGAATGAATCATTTCTATCTGTTTGAGCAGGTTGCTGTTGGTGATACAATATACGGAAGCCCAATCTACAATCCTGCTGTTGTATGGACAGAAGCTCTTCAGGATGAGGCTGACCAGATAGCAAATGATATGGGCAGTGACACAAGCTTACTTAGCTCTGAAGCTCGATTGGCACAAGCACTCCTGTTTAAGAACCCTCAGTTATCAGACAAAGTATATGCTGAACTGTATGATGATGCTTTGATACCACTTGAAGGTCATGGCGGGCAAACAAGTAATCCCGGAGTATTTCCCGGTGCGACAGATGCTATGCTTGAGATGTTGAAGATGGATCGTTTATCCAGAAGGTATTATTTCCAGAAGATAATGAATCCACCTAAAGGAATCGAATATTATGCAGCAGTAACAGCTTATGATAGAGGTATCCCGAGTAATGATCTTGATTACCTCGAATCTGGTCGTGATGCAGATGCAAATATGAAAGTTCTTTTCCCCGGCAATTTAGCAAAGTCTAATATGAATAATATCTATGTTGTTCCTAATCCCTATTTAGGCAGCAGCAAATTTGACGGTCGCCGTGAAAGTGATGATAAAGGTGATAAGAGTAAGCGTCTTTGGTTTGTCAACATTCCTAAAAGATGCACTATTCGTATTTATACTTTAGCCGGTGATTTAGTAGATACAGTGGAACATAATGGTGCCCATAACGCTGATATTATTACAATCAGTAAGGCAGCTGCTCAGGGTATAACTGCTGACGGTATGCATGAATGGGATATTCTTTCAAGATATGACCAAATTATCGCAAGTGGTGTTTATCTTTATTCAGTTGAAGATAAAGAAAGTGGTGACATCAAAGTCGGTAAGTTTGTGATTATAAAGTAGGAGGAAAGATGAAAAGAACAATTACAACACTAATGGTAATACTGCTTTTTATCCCGGTATTCTTGAATGCCGAGATCTTTCCTAAAGTGGGTACAGCGTCTCTCCAGTTCTTAAAGATAGGTATTGATGCTCGTGCAATAGGTATGGGTGAAGCCTATGTTCCGGTTACAGATGATATTTCTTCTGTATTCTGGAATCCTGCCGGATTGGCTTATACAGAGAAAACTCAGGCTTTCGTATCTCATACAAATTGGCCTGCTGAGATTTATCATGAATATATTGCAGCCTCATATCAATCAGGAATCAGTACTTTTGCTTTATCAGGTTCCTTTTTGCATATGAGTCCGATGGATGTAGTTACAGAAGAGGCTTTCGCTCCAACGGGAGAAACTTTCAGGTCATCTGATCTTGCTATCGGTTTTTCTTACGCGGTTGCCTGGACAAGTCAATTCAATTTTGGTTTTACTGCCAAGTATCTCAGAGAAGACCTTTACGAAGATATTTCTGTTAACAGTTATGCCCTTGATGTTGGTTCTATCTATAACACGGGCTGGAAGAATTTGAAAATCGGTATGTGTCTTCGTAACTTCGGTCCTGATGTAAAATTTACTGTTGATAACGATGGTGACGGTAAAACAGATGAAGACCCGTTCGATTTATTAGACAACGATAATGATGGAGTAATCGACGAAGACAAAGAAGAACTCGGTTATAAGATTCCTTTGAACTTCTCTCTCGGAGCAAGCATGGAGCTTTTTAACGAGGATAATTCTTATTTGCTGGCATCAGCCCAGTTAGATAATGTCGTAGATAGGGACGAAACCTGGAATGCAGGTCTTGAATACAAGTTATCAGTATTATTCCTTCGAGGAGGATACCAGTTTAATTATGATACTAACAATTTCACAGCGGGATTTGGTGTTATGATTCCCACTGCGTTAGCTGTTTATCATATCGACTATGCATATACTG
>JAFGVF010000249.1 GCA_016938155.1 Candidatus Cloacimonadota bacterium | reverse complement strand
CGTGAAAATGAAATTCTAAACACAAATTTCTTAACATTAAATGGAGGAAATATGAAGAAGACCCTGACCATACTCATGTTACTTACTCTGGCGATTTGTTTAATCGCCGAGACACAGTCTCCGGCACTTACCGGTAAGGCTATTGGAATTAACGGTGGCACTATTGCCGGCAAAACAGCCGGTACTCCTGTTACCAGAACTGAGAGAACTGTAAACTGGGCTGCAAATTATACACAGCAGTTGTTACAGGACCCGAACTATTATGACTACATGCCCGGAGCATATTCTAATACTCCTATCAGATTACAACCGGGTGGAGTTAATGGTGACGGACTATTTATCACTTATATGGCTAAACCATCAGCAACCGGCAACAGACGCGTTTATTATTCCTATCTCGATGGTAGTGGTAATGTAACTCATAACGGTCTTTTCTCAACAGTTGATACCTGGGAAGGATATCCCGGTATGGATGTTGATGAATGGGGCAAAATGATGATGGCATGGCATGTTGACACCGATGGTGACGATGTTTATGAAGTTAAAATGGGATGGGATCCCTATTTTGCCGGTATCCCCGGAATTCCATCTGATGCTTACTTTGTAATGCAGAACCCCACAACCAATAATGGAAATACTGATAACCAGTATATCTGGCCATCAGTTCAAATCGGACCTTCACCACTTGGTGAAACTTACCAGCGTGTGTATATTCTTGCAAGAAACTCTGTTTCTCATTCTGTTATCAGCGAAACAACTGGCGAGCCTTCACCGGTTGAGAATCCCTATATTGCATTTGCTGACTATACTCAGGATGATGTAGATTTCGGTATTCCGTTGACTTGGACTTATACAAGTATTCCTACATTAGATGCTTGGAATGTTGATACAAATGAATGGCGTCGTCCCTTCTTCAGTTTCATCGTGGGTAAAGGTGTGAATGCCGGTAAGGTATTCTACATGGGTTATCACTTAGGAGATACTGCTGACGGTGAATTGACTTATGATGTATTTGTACACGATGATTATGCTAATCCGACTTCTGCTTGGACTTTAAATTCATTTGATTTATCATATCCAGTAGATAATCCTACCGATTTAAATGGAACAGCAGTATTTGTAGACACAGATACTAACCTTCCTTATGACAATTTGAGTTTTACTATGACAAACAACGGTCATTTTACACTTGGTTTTGATGAGAACGGTTGTCTTCACATGCCTGCAACTTACTGCTTAGTAACTGCAGATGGTTCTTATTTCTATTATTTCCATAATGTAAAAGATGTTGTTTATAATGTAGCAAACAACACAATGTCAATGGTAGATGTTTTCCCTAAAGGTACCGGTGATGGTCATTTTGTTAACTGGGATTTGGACAATGATGGTAATGTTGACCAGTATTGGGATGATGGTACTAATGATGGAATCGATGATGGAATTACTCCTGATGTTGAAGGTTACGGTAATCCGAAATATGATACAGTATGGCCTTTCCCTTACTATGATCAGGCTTCTCATGATGATGCCATGATGTTCCATCTTGCCCACATGAAAATTACTGATGCTAACGAACAGGGTGCAATGGCTATGGTTTGGCATGACTCCAAAGCTGCTAATGATTACCATGTAAACAGTCTTTCTTACTGGCAGCCTTACGAAAACACTAATGAAGTCTACATATCTCTTTCTCTTGATAATGGAGCTTCATGGTTAACACCAATCGGTTTCAGCGGTGTTGATGTTGCTGATGATTTCTGGTTGGATGAGAATGGTAACGACTTAGGTTTCGGCGTTGAACATGCTTATCTTTCTGCTTGGGATGGAATGACACCTATGTTTGCATATCCTGCAGAAAAGCTTCTTTACCTCGGTCAAGATGCCCAACTCAATCAGACTTATCGTTTATTCTTCTATTTCCATGATGACGATGTCTGGGGTTGTTCAACACAAGCCGAAGGTCAGGCAGGTCCCGGTAAGATAGTTCTTACAGCGATTGACTTCACAGTTAATCCTACAAGCAACGAAGTTGTTACAGCTACTCCTGCAAAGCAGATGCTTTCTCAGAACTATCCTAATCCCTTCAACCCAACTACTACTATTAAGTATAACGCTCCAGTTAACGGAGAGGTTAATCTTAGCATTTACAATGTTAAAGGGCAGTTGGTTAGAACTCTTGTTAACGAAAATCAGACTGCCGGCGAACATATAGTCGTTTGGAACGGTCAAGATAACAACGGTGCAACTGCTACCAGCGGTATCTATTTCTACAAGATGACAAGTGGTAATACTACTGAAACAAGAAAGATGATAATGGTTAAATAAACTGTTATTCGATTTATAAATCAAGCCCTGTCGCAAGACAGGGCTTTTTAATTTTCTGCTTTCTTCTTTGCCATTCATTCCTTATCTCCCTGTTTCATCTGACAGTCAGATTACAGACACCTGACTAACGCTTATCTTAGGCTAACCCCTAAGATATGCCTAAGTGATCCGTAATAGACCCCTCTGAGAGCCCGGACGCATTTAGTCAAAACATAAGGATGAGTGTACAATTTACTTTCGAGGGGTAAGAGATTTGTATAGGATAGTATATTTCTAAATCTGGCTTAGTTGGATCTTTTGATAGAGTTTTTTAGTGATATAAGTAGTTGTGATAACTGGGAAAATGTGATGAAATGCAAAAAAGCCAAAGTGATAATAGAAAAAGAGGCGTAGCCGTGAGAAAAAAGTGAAAAAGTTCTTGTCAAAAAATAGGTGTAATCAGTTAGTATGTTTTATTAATGTGAAGTACTGTTTTTCTACGCATAAGTCAATGAATAGCAGGAAGAGGAATGCTTAAAATGAATATAATCAGGCAGAAAACAGGTTGGATAGAAGTGATATGCGGAAGTATGTTCAGCGGTAAGACAGAAGAGCTGATAAAACGGATTCGAAGAGCTGAATATGCCAGGCAGAAAATACAGGTTTTTAAACCGGTGATAGATAATCGGTATGCTGTTGACAGAATAGTATCGCATTCACAAATGTCTGCTTCAAGCATCAATATAACTAAGCCTGAAGAGATCTATGAGCATTTAGAAGAGGATACACAATTCATAGGTATTGATGAAGCTCAGTTCTTCGATGAATCGATAGTGGATGTTGCCAATGAGCTTGCAAGACAGGGTAAAAGAGTTGTAATCGCAGGACTTGACCAAGATTATATGGGAAAGCCTTTCGGACCGATGCCACAGTTGTTAGCTGTAGCAGAATATATTACAAAGAATCTGGCAATCTGTATGAAATGCGGAAATCCTGCAAACAGGACTCAGCGTTTAACTAAGGATTCAGACACTATCCTGGTCGGTGCAGATGAGATTTATGAAGCCAGATGCCGTAATTGCCATGAGATATTAGAATAGAGGATGATTTGCTGATTATAAATATGCTAAGTTTTGTTTTAAGATTATATGAGTTTCTGATAATACTTAGAGCTATCTTATCCTGGTTTGGGCCAGACCCATACAACCAGTACTATCAGTTGTTAATAAGAGTGACGGAGCCCGTATTGAAGCCTATACGGCAGGTATTACCGTCAATGGGTATAGATTTATCTCCCCTGATTGCGATTCTTCTGATAGATTTAATCAGAGGACTGGTTGCAGGGCAATTATTTCGCTAAAGGAGCATAGTGCCATGGGACTGAAGCCTGAAGATATCAAATATAAAGAGTTTAAAACTTCTTTAATGGGTTACAGTAAAGATGAAGTTAGGGCGTATCTTGAAGAGATTGCTTTGGAATTTAAAGACAGACAATCGGATTGGGAGAAAAAGTCGGAGGAAGCAGCTCTTCAGACCAAAGCTACAAAGCAGGAAATTGAGAGTGCTACTTCTACAGTAAGTGACCTTAAGAAAAGAGAGCAACTGATTACACGAACTCTTGTTTTAGCCGAAAAAACCAAGGCGGAGATTGTCGAAAATGCCAGAAAGGAAGGAGACCTAATCATCAAGGAAGCCCAGATAAAGGCTCAAAATGCCATTCAGCAAGCTCGTCAATACCTTAATGTATATGAACATCAATTCGTTGCTTTAAAAGAGCAAAAAAGACAATTTCTCATGAGGATGAAAGCTGAATTGAATACTTTTGTTGACCAGATAGAAAATGACCCGTTGCTGAACCGAAAATCAGAACAGCTAATGGACAAGGAATTTAAGGCAATACAAGGCTATACTGACCAGAAACCCGGGCAAGAACAGAAGGATAAAAAATAAGAATGGATTTCAATATAGCGGTTCAATATCTGAAGCAAAGATGTGGTGCAATTCCAGAAACAGCAATAGTACTCGGTAGCGGATTATCAACTCTTGCAGATTTAATCGAAGATAAGATTATCATTCCTTATAAAGACATTCCGGGGTTTGTTCAATCAACTGTTGAAGGACATTCCGGGAATCTGATATTCGGTAATCTTTCAGGGAAAAGAGTTGTTTGCCAACAGGGTAGATTCCATTATTATGAAGGTTGGTCGCTCGAGCAGATTACTTTTCCCGTTAGAGTTTTCGCATTGCTTGGAGTAAAAAATTATATTGCCACAAATGCTGCAGGAAGCCTTAATGAGACGATGACACCCGGGCAGATAGTATTGATTAAAGACCACATAAATCACCTCGGAGTAAATCCCCTAAGAGGAGTTAATCTATCGGAATTCGGAGTAAGATTTCCTTCTCTGCATGATGCCTATAGTTATCAGTTAAGAGAATTAGCCCTAAAAACTGCTCAGGAAAACGCCATATCACTAAAAGAGGGTGTTTATATTGCAGTATCAGGTCCCTCTTTTGAAACTAAAGCTGAATGCAAAATGTTTGCCTCATGGGGGGCGGATGTTGTCGGAATGTCAACCGTACCGGGCGTGATTGTTGCTGTTCACTGTGGTTTGAAAGTACTTGCCTTTTCTGTCGTTACCAACATGACTAATATTTTCCATTCTCTTGAGCATACTCATGAGGATGTACAAAAAGCTGCCGAATTAGCGAAAGATAATTTGGAGCTGATAATCTCTCAAATCTTAAAAAAGATTTAAAAACATTATATCCCGAGGGGTGAAGATGAGCGATAAAAGATATTCAAAAGAGAAATTAGAAGAGTTTAAAAAGGTAATAATCCAAGAAAGAGATGAATGCTTAAAGTTTGTGAACATGGTTAACCAGGAGCAGAAAAACAGCAGTAAAGAGAATTCCGGTGACCTTTCAGGCTATGCATTTCATCAGGCAGACCAAGGTTCTGATACTAATAACATGGAAAAAACCATGTATCTTTATGACAGTGAACACAAGAAAATTAAGATGCTTAATGTAGCTCTGGAGAAGATTTACGATGGAGTTTACGGAGTTTGCGAAATCTGTGGTGAATTGATTAAAGAACCCAGGTTGAAAGCCATACCCTATGCTCGATTCTGTATTGCGTGTAAATCCAAGGAAGAGACAAAAAACAAGAAATAATGAAAAGTAAACTGAAGTGGTTCATACTCGCAGGATTGATAATATGCCTCGACCAGCTGACAAAATATCTTATCCGGAGTAATTTTGATTTATATCAGTCGAGAGCTGTCATAGGGGATTTAGTCAGGTTCACCTATGTACGAAACACCGGAGCGGCTTTCAGCATGAGTTTCGGGAATGATACCATTAATCGTTGGATATTTGTGACCATCAGTTTTCTCGCTATCGGCTTTATTGTGTACTATTTCACTAAAACTAAAGGCATTCTCCAGAATTTAATAGCCTCACTTGTTCTTGCGGGAGCTGTGGGGAATCTTATAGATAGAATATTTCTCGGGTTCGTAACGGATTTCATTGACTGCGATTTTCCCGATATTATCATGAAACGGTTCGCTATTTTCAATGTCGCAGACAGTGCAATCACGATTGCAATAACTTTACTGATAATTTATATATTATTCTTTGACAAGAAAGAGAAAAAAGAGGAAGAGATTCCATAGACTAAATTTGAGGCGGATATGAAACTAAAAAAAATACTATTTCTTATGTTGTTGTGTGCTGTAGCTATG
>JAFGVF010000248.1 GCA_016938155.1 Candidatus Cloacimonadota bacterium | reverse complement strand
GGTGAACTTGTCATTGAAAACACTATTCCACCTGAGCTTTTTCTGGAAAAGATTACTGCCATAGATAATTATGGTGAGATAACTACCGGAAATGTTCTTTACGGTCTTGTTCAAATGAGGTTGAAAATCAACAAAGGTTCAGTAGAGGATTCCTCTAAAAATGACAAATCAGTAAACGAAGAAGAAACTGAGACTATATCCAATATGGGATATCTCAAACTATAAAGCTTCATATTCCCTTCCAAAAAAGACCTTCCGTTTTGCCGGAAGGTCTTTTCTCTAATACAATAAAGTTCCCTTTTCGGGAGCATAAATCTATTCTCGGTTGGCTTTTAAAACAGCAAGGAATGCTTCCTGAGGAACATTCACAGAACCAATCTCCTTCATCTTCTTCTTACCTTTCTTCTGCTTCTCCAGAAGCTTACGCTTACGCGAGATATCACCACCATAGCATTTGGCAAGCACATCCTTTCGCATAGCATTTACGGTACTTCTTGCAATGATCTTAGCTCCGATTGACGCCTGGATGGCAATCTTAAACAAATGCCGTGGAATCTCTTCCGAGAGGGTTTCCGTAACGGCTTTCCCCCAGGAATATGCCTTATCTTCATGACAGATGAACGAAAGAGCATCGACCTTTTCACCATTTACAAGGATGTCTATCTTGGCAACATTGGAGCGTTGATACTTCTTAAAGGCATAATCCAGAGATGCATAACCACGACTCACAGTCTTCAGTTTATCATAGAAATCGAAGATAATCTCAATCAATGGCATCTCATAATGCAAGGCAACCCGTTTCGGGTCAATATACTGCATATCCCTTTGTACACCCCGTCTGTCCTGTGCCAGTTTCATAATACTGCCGATATAATCTGTTGGTACGATGATTTCAGTATCCATGATAGGTTCTTCAATATAGTCTATGAAGGTTGGGTCAGGGAAATCGACAGGATTATAAACAATCCGCTCCTCACCGCTTTTCATTTTTATAACGAACTTAACGCTGGGAGTTGTTGCGATTATGGGTAGATCATATTCCCGCAGAAATCTTTCTTTCACAATCTCCAGATGTAGCATCCCGAGAAATCCGCATCTGAACCCGTAACCCAAGGCTAACGAATTCTCCTTCTCATAAACAAGTGAAGCATCATTAAGCTTTAGTTTTCCCATTGCCTCAACAAGGTCTTCGTAGTCCTCCCCGTTTATTGGAAAGATTCCGCTGTAAACCATCGGTTTTGGTTCTTGAAAACCCGGCAGATGCTCAGTACATCCACCCTTTACTAAAGTGATTGTATCGCCAACACGGGCATCTCCGATATCTTTAATATTTGCGATGATATAGCCGACTTCTCCTGATGTCAATCCACCTGTAGGAATCTGCTTTAAGCCGAGATATCCAATCTCTTCTATGCTGAATTCCTTGTCATTGGACATCAGTTTTATCTGGTCACCCTTTTTAAGGGAACCATCAAATATCCTCACCAATACAATAACTCCACGGTATTTATCGAAATAGGAATCGAATATCAGTGCTTGAGGTGGGGCATCAATCTTACCTTTGGGAGCAGGGATATACTTAACAATCCCCTCTAAAAGCAAATCTACATTCAGACCGGTCTTACCGCTCACTTTCTGAATGTGCTCAGGGTCAGCTCCAAGTAACTCCATAAGGTCGTGTTCAGTACCTTCAATATCCGCTTGCGGTAAATCTATTTTATTGACAACCGGAACTATCTCAAGGTCATTCTCCATAGCAAGATACATATTGCTCATTGTCTGGGCTTCAATACCCTGAGCTGCATCAACTAAAAGCAGTGCTCCTTCGCAGGATGCAAGGCTTCTGGAAACTTCATAAGAGAAATCAACATGTCCGGGAGTATCTATTAAGTTCAGGACATAGTCCTCGCCTTGATAACTATATGGGAGTCTTATTGCGTGAGATTTAATAGTTATGCCCTTTTCTCTTTCCAAATCCATGTCATCGAGTATCTGAGCAACCATCTTGTTTTTATCAATAACATGAGTTTCTTCCAATAATCTGTCCGCCAAAGTGGACTTACCATGGTCTATATGTGCTATTATACAAAAGTTTCTTATGTTTTCCTGTTTCATTGCTAACCTCTGAAATCATCGAAAAATGCTACAGGCTCTCTGTCAATAAGATTATATTTGACTATTTCTTATCAATCATGCAGGTGAATACAAAACAGTATATGAGGAAAATATGGCTTTGTTTACACTCATAAAACAAGAAGAGTATCCGGTTTTGGATAACCTTCCAATTCAAGTGTCAGTTTTTAAAGTGGATGGTATTACAATCTCTGAAAGTACGGAAGTTTACAATGAACTCCTCAAATGTGCCGATACCTATCGCAGGAAATATTCTGATACTGCAATCGGTTCAATTCCGGGTGTCCAGGAAGTGAGAAGACTATTCCATGCTCTCGGACTTGACCCGACAAAGCGAAGACCCTCTTCAGAAGCTCTCTTGAGAAGAGCAATCCAGAACAAAGAACTATATTCTGTGAATAACCTTGTTGATATAGGCAATCTTGTTTCTCTGAATTATCTTCTACCTGTTTGCATTTATGATGGAGACAAAATATCAGGGGATATTTGCATCAGACTCGGTAGAGCAGATGAAGCATATCTTGCTCTCAATCATCAGCAGATTAATTTTGAAGGTCGGATTGTCTATGCCGATGCTATTGGTCCTTTTGGCTCACCAATGACTGACTCTGTTCGCACTTCCATTTCCAACTCGACAACTTCTGCTTTCTGCCAAATACTTGCTCCCCTTTCATTTGATAGTGATGTTTTATCGGAAATCAGAGACGATTTCTCGCATCTTGTAGAAAGATTCTGTAAATAACTACCCCGAATAACTCTACGGATATATATCCTTCCCATTTAGAGCGTTACATCCAGTTCTCAAAGAAAAAAAGGGATTATCAAAAAAGGCTCCCCTTTCGGGAAGCCTTTTCATACATTTGCTTTATAGTTTAGATATCGCCGAGGGTTGCAACCATCACAGCTTTGATAGTGTGCATGCGATTTTCAGCTTCATCGAAAACAACTGAGTTGGGGCTTTCGAATACATCATCGGTAACTTCACGACAATCAAGTCCGTTTTCTTTCAATTCCTGAGCCAGTTTGGTAGTAAAATCATGGAAAGCAGGCAGGCAATGCATGAAGATAGTGGTTGATTTACCTGTCAGGCTCATCATCTTGGCATTAACCTGATAAGGAGTGAGGAGATCGATTCTCTCTTTCCAAACTTCCTTTGGCTCGCCCATAGAAACCCATACATCGGTATAGATAACATCGGTATTTTTTACACCCTTTGCAACATCGTCAGTGATGGTAACTTTGGCACCGGTTTCTTTGGCAATCTCTTTACACTGTTTTACCAGCTTTGGATCCGGGAAGAGGGACTTAGGAGTAGCAATTCTGAAATCCATTCCCATCTTAACGGCACCAATCATGAGGGCATTAGCCATATTATTGCGACCATCACCGGCATAGGTAAAGACAACCTCATTAAGAGGTTTCTTGATGTGT
>JAFGVF010000247.1 GCA_016938155.1 Candidatus Cloacimonadota bacterium | reverse complement strand
GGCAGGAAGTTGAGATTTTAACAGACCATCTGCATGAGTTTGACACAGCACTCGTGAAATCATGGATAAGGTTTCTCGCTTCCTTATTTGGAGTGAAGAAGAAACTGTTTGCTCAGGATAAAGTACTTAAGGTCTATGATACTTGCGACCTTGTTCTCAGCACTTCAGGGATAAGTTTCATTGATAATTTCGGGATAGTGAAGCTTTATCATTACAGTAAATTTCTTCAGATTCCTGTATTGAATAAGGTCCCGGTGATGAAGTTTACCCAATCCATAGGACCCTTCAGCTCCAATTACAACAAGCAGATGGCAAAACTGCTACTTCCTCATCTCAAGCTGATAATGGCTCGTGGTCGGCATTCTGCTGAGCATCTGGCTAAATTGGGCATTACTGAGAATGTTGTGTCTTTACCTGATATCGCTGTTACTCTTGAATCTTATCAAACAGAGAACACTGATGCAATCCTACACCAATATTCCGATAAAGAGATTATCGGAGTATCCCCAAATGAAGTATGCTATAGACTTGACGATAAAAAAATGTATCTGCCATCCTTGTTCAAGCTTTTTAAGCATATTATCGAAACAAGACCGAATGCCGTGATTCTTCTGATACCCCATACTATTGCCGAAAATGATAAGGGTAAAAACGACTTCTGGCTTTGCGAACAGATTGCAGAATATTTAAAATGCCCGGAACGGGTTGAGATTATTAATACCCTCGAACTCATGCCGGAAGAAACTAAATTCGTCATCAGTAGTTGTAATTACTTTATCGGTTCCAGATTTCATGCCCTGATTGCCTCTACTTCCTCAAATGTCCCCACTCTTGCTATAGGCTGGCACTGGAAATATGAAGAAATGATGGAATGGCTCGGAATTGAGGGTAACCTTATCCAATATTGGGATTTGGATAAGATTGATATTGTGGAAAGATTTGAGATGATAAAAGAAAAAGAACTACCTAAAATTGAGCGGGTAGCTTCAGTCATTGATAAAGCTTTAAGTACTTCGGAGTATATCAGGAAGGTTTTAAATGAGTATTAAAGAAGTCAAATATATCATCTTAATGCAGTTAGGTGTGATAATTATGCGAATGTTTAATCGAAGGACAGGGAAATGAGACGATTATATTACTTCATCATCAATCAGATGATTATCCAATATTTCCATCATTTATTGGGCAATGCAATAAAAAAATATGCCCATTTAGCAATGGAAAGAACTCTTGATATTGGTTGTGGAGATAAGCCTTATCAAGTACTTTTCCCTAAGGTTACTGAGTTGATTGGTACAAATTCAGCAGAATATTATAACGAGCTTGATCAAATTCCATCTGAAACTGATGTAGTATGTGATGACGGAACAAAACTGCCCTTTCAGAATGATGAATTCGATACAGTACTTAATTTTCAGGTTCTTCCTGTTTTTCAGGATATGGATGCCTTTTTCCAAGAAGTAAATAGAGTCCTTAAAGATGATGGAGTTTTTTTCTTATCTACAGACTTTCTTTATCCAATTTGGAATGCTCCAAACAACTTCTGGCGAACAACCAGTTATGGACTTAAACTGCTGGCAGATAGAAATCTATTTGAGGTTTTAGCGATAGAGCCACTTGGGGGATATTATGCGATGAAAGGTAGGCTCCTTGTTAGGTTTCTAAGAACAAAAATGGCTTGTCAAATGGGGAAAGTGAAATCTTCTAAAGGCTTCACAAAGCTGTTCCATATATTTTGGCTTTTAGTTGTAATCCTGAGAACATTGACTGCTCCGTTGTGGGTTAATATCTGTTTATTGGCATATTCAATACTTGACAAGGTGGAGTTTGATGATGATTTCACAACCGGTTATCTCATTATTCTTAGAAAAAAGAAAGATATAGCTAAAAGATAAAAGATTTTCATTGACTGTACAATTGTTTGTGTGTCATAGTGGTTTCAATTAGGAGGCTTTATGAAAAAAAAGATGAAACTTCGGCTTTTCTTAGTTCCTTTGATTCTATTTTTTGCAATAAATGTAAATGCTTTGTTCCAAAGAGTAGAATCAGGACATTTTGTAACACATACCGCTAACTCATTGGGTTGCAGTTGGGGTGATCTGAATGGAGATTGTTACCCAGACTTGTTTGTCTCAAATTTTAATGGGAACAATTGTCTGTATTTAAGCAATGGAGATGGAACTTTTACACATGTAGCTACAAGCCAAGCTTGTAGTATGTACGACGATTCAATCATAGCTACAATCATTGATATCAATTCTGATAACAGAAATGATATCATCGTAGGTAATGAATCTTCTCAACCAAATGAAGTATATCTTCAAGATGCTAATGGTAATTTCATTGCTGACACGACTTCCAATCTTTGCCCCAATACATCAACTTATTCAATAGCCTGGTCAGATATGAATTCAGACGGAAACCTTGATGTGTTTTTAGGTTCTTGGACTTCATGGGTACCCAACAAGTTCTTTTTAGGTTCATCAACAAGTAACTATCAATACTTTGATTGCCCACCTGCGAATTATACCGGTTCTTCATACGGTGCTAATTGGCTTGATTTAAATAGTGATGGGGTAGATGACTTGTTCATACTAAACGAAGATGAAGCCTCTTGTATATATTACAATAACGATGGCGAAGGATTTACGCAACATACAGGGCCTCATGTCATTCTTGATAATGTCCCAATGGGAAATTCGGCAACTTGGGGTGACCTGAATAATGATGGTTTTCTTGATGTATATATTACCGGTATCTATAATGCTACAAATCACATCTTCTATTATCAAGGAAACGGTATCTTTACTCAAGAAACTGAACTTATTGAGTTAATCGATGGCTCAAGTTATTCTAGGGCATGTTCAATCCAGGATTTTGACAACAATGGTTGGTTGGATATTTATGTACTCAATTATACTGAAAACTCTCTATTCTTAAATAATGGTGACGGTACATACCACACTGTCACAGATGATGTGTGCGTCATGGATAATGAAATAACGGTTGCGGTAGCTTCGGCTGATTGTGATATGGACGGAGACATGGATTTATATCTTGTAAATGGTACAGGAAATCAAAATAACTCAGCTCCCAATACTTTTTATGAGAATGTCGTTGATAACGGTAACAACTGGCTTAATGTACTCCTAACCGGTAAGTCCACTTGGACTATCGCTGTTGGAGCGGAAGTAAGGCTTTTCTCCGATTTAGATGGAGATGGTCATTCCGAGTGGCAGATGCGGAAGATAATGGTGCAGACCAGCCGGAATAGTCAGGATGACAGTGTATGTCATTTTGGATTAGGTACTGCTACTGTTATTGATTCCCTAATTGTGACATGGCCAGACGGGAATGAGACAATAATTACAGATATTGATGCAAATAACACCATATTTGTTACTGAGTCAGGCGGTATTCCAAGCAGATTAATGTTGGGAGATGACTCCGTACACCTCGGAGATGTTGCCGAAGTCCCTCTCTCCATTTTCAATTTAAACGAATACCTTTCTTCTTTGGATGTCTATATTACATATCCGGAGGAACATTTACAATTTGAAGGTGTTTCAGATATCTATGCTCTATTGGACAATGCAGCATGGAATTTCACTACTAATGTTCAACAGGGGATTATCCATTTATCCGGGTATGGTAATCCACGATTGATAAATCTGGGGCAGATTTGCAAACTGAATTTCACCCTTCTGACTGAAGACTATGAAAACAATCTTATTATCAATTCTGCCTCCTATAATGGTTCAAGCACTTTTGGAGCTTTGCAGAATGGATTTGTGTACCTTGATTACTACTTTCCCGGGGATTCAAATCTTGATTTTGCCGTTACGGACAGTGATGTGGAACTTATCTTGGAAGAATGTGTTGATAATGCATACTTTATTGCAGCTCAAAGAGCTAATG
>JAFGVF010000246.1 GCA_016938155.1 Candidatus Cloacimonadota bacterium | reverse complement strand
GACCAACTCCCGGCAACTGGCAAAGCTCATCTATCTCATCAGGGACAACGCCATTGAACAGCTTATCCAAAGCTTCGGGTAACTCCTTAAGATATTTTGCCTTCTGATGATAAAACCCTACAGGAAATATTAATTGTTCTATCTCTTCAACACTGAACTTTCTGAAATCAGTAGCCATATCAACACTTCTAAACAGTTTTCTTACAACTGCTGTGGTCGTTTCATCCTTGGTTCTGGCACTTAAAATGGTTGCCACTAAAATCTTGAATGGGTCATGCGTTTGTGCTTCTACCAGATCCACAACCGGAGTCTGGTAAGTAACGAAGTGTTCACCGAGTATCTGGTAAATCTTATCAATCTGTATCTGCATCTTACTCCTAAAATAGTTTCATTTATGAAAGGATAAACGGGATTGAATATTTGTCGAGAAAAAAGAAGGAAGACAAGATTATTTCAACCACAAATAAATGCAAAATAACCTAAGCTCGCACCATTAAGAGCGAAGCGAGTTCGGGGCAATGCGAGGAGAACACTGAATTCAAGAAAAGACATTATCCACAAACCTCACAAAGAGCACAAACAAATGCTTAGGAACAATTTGGCTAAAATCAAAAAAAATTATACAATGCACTTAAGCATAAATTCTTCTTGAATGTAAGACCCTCTCTTGTTTGTGTAGTTTGAGCTGTTTGTGGATAAATCTTTTTACTTTACTGAAAACCTTACCTCTGCACTACTTCCATTAGAATCCACTATCTCGAGAAGATGCTCACCAGGTTCTGGTTGCACGGGTATTGAGTGATTATCCCTTGTTTCCCCAATGGATTTACCATCCAGATACCAGAAGATGGTTACATCTTTGGAAGAATGCTCAGCCCGTAGTACCAGGTTCTGCTTGACTCCGCCGAAGTCCGTGGGTAGCATGATATTCGCTCCCTGGATCGGATAGATAATCTCCGGTTTGAGATAGCTATTGGCAACCGGACAGGCAGGATTATGCTCAGGAGCGAGTTTAAAATCACAATTCATATTCTTTAGGATAGCAGTAATCGAAGGCGGGAACTCCAAGAAAGTCTTCTTCTCTGTTTTCATACCTTGCCAACAGCGGGAACAGACAGCATAACCGCTCTTTTCATCAACAACTCTTGTGACATGATAAGGGCAGGTTGGAAGTGGCTTAGCAGTAACAGGGACATCAATCCAGAGGGTATCAGGACACACAGCTCCTGGATAATAGCCTGTTTCAGCACATATTGCCTGTTTTCTGAGGCTTGCTTCCGGTTTGTAAAACCATTCCTGCTCACTGGTTGAGGGCAGGATACTATAGACCGATTTCAAGATAGGAACAGCAGCAGTAAAACTGACAATCCCCGGATTGGATTCACCTGTGAAATTACCTGTCCACACAGAAATAACCCAATCAGCAGAGACACCCACAGCCCAGGCATCTCTAAACCCGAAACTCGTACCTGTCTTTAAGGCAATCGGCTTCTTCCCAGACAGTTCATACGGTGCAAAATTATTATTCTTCAGCATCTCAAGAGTGAGCCAACAGGCACCTTCGCTTATGGAAATGTTAACCGGAGATGTGTTATCTTCTGCTAAATAGTGAATATCCGGGGATTGACCATAATTCGCCAATTCCTGATATAGACGGCTAACATCCCAGAGTGTTGCTTCTGCACCACCGATTACCAGGCTCAAACCATAATCCTCCGGCGTTCTGAAGAGTGTTGTGATGCCACCATCGCGGAGCAGATTAGTAAACTTATAAACACCGTACCTTTCGAGAAGCTGGACAGCCGGGATATTGTATGATTTTCTTAGTGCATCTTCAGCAGAAACTACACCCCGATAACCGAAGTCATAGTTCTCGGGGGCAAAAAGCATATAGTGCAATTTACGGTCGGGAAGTAGGGTTTGGGGAACAATCATCCCTTCATCTATGGCACTTCCGTAAAGAAACGGCTTCAATATCGAACCTGTGGAGCGGGGAGCAAAAACCCCGTCTATCTGCCCCTGACGGTCATTATCTCTGAAATCCTGCGAACCCAGATATACCTTCACAGCACCTGTTCTTCTGTCCGTAACAAGAATACTGTAGTTCCGAATGCCCTGTGTTTCAAAATTATGCTTTATCCGATGGGACAGAGTCTCTACCTGTTGCTGAAGTTTTCTGTCGATAGTTGTATGCCAAATTTTACCTTCCGCTTTATTATGAAGTCTGCGTCCCAGATGTGGAGCATGAAAAGGAAAGGATTTGATTCCCTGCGGAAGTGGTTCCCAGAGAGCTGCTTTGAAGGTTTCGTTGCTAATAAATCCTCTCTGATTCAGAGATGCAAGCAATCTATCCCTTTTCGCTTGCAATGCTTCTTGTCCCTTACCGGGAAATATTGCTCCCGGGGCATTCGGTAACACTGCCAATAAAGCGGATTCAGCCCAGGTCAGACGGGTCATGTCTTTTCCGAAATACTTATAAGATGCAGTTCGTATCCCGATAATATTACTTCCGTAAGGAGCATTATTACAGTAGGTAAGTAGAATGGTTTCTTTCTTATGAAACAACTCAAATTTGAGGGCAGTCAGAATCTCCAGAGTCTTGTAAAAGTAGTTGCGGGGTCTTGGTTGCAGCAGACTCACTGCCTGCATTGTTATCGTACTGCCTCCGCTGACAATTCGTTTCTCGCGTAAATTGAGTTTAAAGGCACGATAGAGAGAGATAGGATTTACTCCGGGATGCTTGTAAAAATTCCTATCCTCATAATTAAGGATACAGGTTTTCACTTTGAGTGGAATGCTTTGATCGGACTCTAACGGGAATAGAAATTGTTCATCCTGATTGGTGAAGATCCGCAGAATATCGCCATTGCAGTCAAGGATAACTGTTCCTGCAGGAGTATCCTTCGGATTTGGTAGTGGAATCACGATGAAGATAAGAAGGAATACCGCTCCCGCAATCAGAATGATACGCAACAGGAGCGGTAATTGCTTTAATTTATTCAGCATTATCTCTATTTATTATTAATAATCAGTCCCGGTTTAGATACCTGATATCTGGTGTCATACATATTCTCTCCTGTAATAGGAGCCATCTCAAACACACCCTTCGTAACCGACACAAGGTCAATTATGAAAGCAGGATTTTCGTTCTGAACATCAAAGAAAAGCAATACTCTGTCATCTCTTGTTTCCAGATGAGTCGGCTGAGTCAAAGCGAATTTCTTGCGTGTGCTTTTCAAGTCAGTAGGATTTTCAGTCAGTTCTATCTCTTTGCCATAATCCAAGTTCTCCGGGTTTAGCAATTTCACTTGATCCGGCTCCCAACAAGAGGGGAGAGGTACGGAAACTACATAGTTATTCCTCAGATTATTCTGAGTAAGTTCCACACCTATGACAAGACTGAATCTATCACCTGCCTTTATTGACGCGGGGTCAATATAGACATTCTCCTGCATAAGGTTGTAACGCAGAATAATCCCTTCGCTTCTCTCTGCCTGCACCGGCTTGATTGTCTTGTACCTTTCTTCCAACGATAAAGCGTATCTGTCTGATAAAGATGCAGGCTTGAAGCTGATTATCGGCTTTTTCATGGTAAGATTTGTTTTACTCACTCTTTCTGAGAGAGAAATCTCTTTTGTTTTGCCCGTTTCGCTATCTGTAATAATCAACGAACCTTTCTCGGTACCTTTAATCGGATTGGATTGCAAGTATCTCCCTGTGGCCAGAAGGCAAAAACTCAATTCCTGTGTTGAGAGATATTCCTTTGTATCCATATCCTGAATCATCTCTTTATACAGGTCATTTGATCTCTTATGTTTCAGGTCAATCATACAATTTAACAGAAGGGCTTTGTCTCTTAATGGAGTAGCAAAGAAACTCTCGTCATTATCTGCTACTGATACCGTAAGAGGTAGTTTTGCAGATATATCGGTTGCAGTATCATGTAAACCGGCAAGTTCGAATGATGCTGCCAACAACCATTTATCGAGCACATCAAGCTTCGCTAACAACTCCTCTTTCACATAATTCATCGGACCCATGGGTGCCTTTCCTGCCTTAGCAAGAACATAGAAGCTGTAACAACTGTATTTATGGTAACTCTGCAAATCTAAATTTGCAACAGATTGCGAGATATAATCTGTCAGGTTGGCCTTCATGTTTTTTGATATATAATAGCCTTCAGCTTCGGCAGCAGTAAGGAAATGCAAGGCATAATTATTCAGGAATTCATTAGGATTTGCATTATACCAGATAGAGATACTGCCATCATAACGCTGAAGCTTGGAAAGATGCTTAATTGTTTCACTAACAATCAATTCGGATTGATACATCTT
>JAFGVF010000245.1 GCA_016938155.1 Candidatus Cloacimonadota bacterium | reverse complement strand
TTCTCACTGCTCAGTCACTGCTTCTCCACTGTCAACCCACTGAAACAGTGGGTGGGCAGTGAGTGCACAGTGGGAAAGCAGTGGGAATAATGCCCATTGCTGAATGGTTTACAGAAACCGTGAAATTAATTGACAATATATATTTTCAAGGCAGTATTTGGTTAGAAAAGAAAAGACCGAGAGGACTAAGAGGACTTAATGGAGGAGGAATTGTTATGGCTGAGATAATTCCTAAGCATGGGGGATATCGGAGGCTGAAAAGTTTCCTGTATGCTCAATTGGTTTACGATATTACTGTCAGGTTCTGTAACCGCTACATTGATAAGAGAAGTCGAACTAATGATCAAATGGTGCAGGCAGCAAGATCGGGAGTACAGAATATTGCTGATGGTTCTCAGGCATCAGGAACATCTAAAAAGACTGAGCTAAAGCTTACAAATGTAGCAAGGGCAAGTCTGGAAGAACTCAAACTTGACTATGAGGATTTTCTCCGACAGAGAAACTTTCCCTCTTGGGAAAGAGACAATCCCTTTAGACAGGAGGTTGTAGATAAAAGATTTAAGAATGCTGATGAAGTAGCTTTATGGATAAAAAACACAAAGCAAGAAATCGAAAGAAAGTCCCTACTGTCATCTTCGTCCTCTGAGTCCCCTATGTCTTCTTCTCTTTATCCCACATTATCAGCAAACACAGCCCTAACCCTAATTGAAGTAGCCTGCTACCTGCTTGACAGGCAGATTAAGAGATTAGCGGATGACTTCGAGAAGGAGGGTGGATTTACGGAAAAGCTTTATAAGGTGAGGACGGATTATAAGAAGAGGACATAAGGAACAGGACCAAGTGGACGGAGAAGACTAAGAAGACTGAGGAAAAGAAGTGTTGTTTTTTTAGTCCCCTTAGTCTTCTCCATTCTCTAAGTCTTCTTCGTCTATTCTGTCCTCTTTCCTAAATAATTTGACTATTTAATCCCTGCCTTTTAATTTGTTTCAAAATAACACACAAGGAGTATATAGATGTACCAAGGCGGACCAAACATGAAGGATCTGATGCGTAAAGCTCAGAAAATGCAGCAGGATATGATGAAGGCTCAGGAAGAGCTTGCGAATCAGATAGTTGAAGCCCAAGCCGGTGGTGGCATGGTTAAGGTTGAGATAAATGGTAAGTACGAAGTGAAATCACTTAAAATAGATCCCGAAGTTGTTGACCCGGAAGATGTAGAGATGTTGGAAGACTTGATTGTTGCAGCTTTCAAGGAAGCCTTAGAGAAAGTATCAAAGACCAACGAAGATAGTATGAGTAAGTTAACCGGTGGAATGAAGATACCGGGACTCTTTTAATATTTGATGCTCAGCCCCAAATATCGTAAGTTACAGGATAGTCTTGCAGGTCTTCCCGGTATCGGCAAGAAGACAGCCGGACGATTGGCAATGCATATTATTACCCAGAAAAGTACAAATTCTCTGGATATTGCCAATGCCATAACTGATGCTATTCAATCTATCAGTCACTGCTCAATATGTAATATGTTGAGTGAAACCGACCCATGTCCTGTTTGTGAGGATAAGGAGCGTGATAATCGTCTTCTATGTGTTGTAGAAAACACTTTGGATGTCTATCTTTTTGAGGAGATACATTCATTTAAGGGCAGATACTTTGTCTTAGGACATTTACTCTCGCCTATGCATGGAATCGGACCTGATGAGATACGCTTTGACCTACTCACTAAGTATCTGCAGGATAATCCCGTTGAAGAGTTGGTTTTAGCTCTGAGTCCTTCGGTTGAGGGGGAAACCACCATTAGCTTTATTGCTGAACAATTGGAAAAGAGTTCTATTAGAATATCCCGACTCTCTACAGGATTACCTTTCGGGAGTAATATCGAATATGCCAACAGCGTGACCCTTGCCAATGCCTTTAGAAACAGGACAAATTTATGAACAAACAGCTAATCCGGTTACTGGTTCTTGCTTTTATTATATTGTCTCTAATATCATGTGGAAGCAAAGACAGCCTGACCGGTGGACCGATTGACACGGTAAGACCGGAATTGGTATCAGTATATCCTGAGGAATTGCAAGAAATTGGTGATGGCAAAATAGAGTTAGTATTCACCAAAGAGTTAGACAAGATAAGCACCGAAAGAAGTGTTTACATTTTCCCACCTGTTGAGAATTTGAATGTTAAATCCTCAAAATCAACCGTGAATATCAGTTTCAAAAGTGATTTACAGCCTGATACGAACTATTTCTTAACTCTATCAAAAAGCCTAAAGGATATCCACAATAACACTTTAGAGAAAAATAAGACTCTGATATTTAAACACGGGAAACTAAACACATATAAAGTCAGAGGAGTTGTCACCTATGAAAAAGATGAGTTTAAGGGGCATCCTGTAAATCTAAGTGTGTTGACAACTGATTCCCTTCTTGTTTTAACGAGTATAATTGAGAATGACAGATTTGAGATACCTAATCTCAATCCCGGAGACTATCTGCTTAGGGCGTATTCAGATGTGAACGAGAATTTCCGTTATGATTTCGGAAAAGACCTTTTCTTCGAAGGGATATTCTCTCAAAAGAAAACATCTATCCGATTAGAGCTTGCCCTTGCAGATTCAACGCTTCCAAAGCTTCGTAGCGGTAGGTTTCAATACAAGACTTATCTGAATTTGAATATCAGTGAAGAGATTAAGAAGTTTGATACGATTACAATTACTGCCAATAATGACAGCCTGACAATACCCTATTCCTATGCCGTGATTGATGAAAACTATCTGAATCTTATTACCGGTGCCGTTGATACCCTTACTTATAAAGTTACGGTTACCGGAATGGAAGATTTAAAAGGTAATATCAGAAAAGCTACAGCTATAAATGTTAAAGGAATCACAAAACAGGATACATTGCCACCGACAATTATAAAGACTTGGCCTGAAGATGGAAGGACAATCAAGACCCTTAATCCTGAAATTCAGATTACTTTTTCTGAGATTATTCCCAAGAAACAACTTGTTTGCAGTTTAACGGAGATAGAATCAGGCAAAGAGATTAAGTTATCAACCTTGCTCGGGGATAGCAGTAAGGCAATGCTTATGCCTATCCAAAAGCTGAAACCATATTATTCATATCGATTTGTTATCAGTGCAGCAACTGCTGATGCTGCATATAATTTCATGGAGAAAGATTATGAAATAACCTTTCTTCCTGTTGCGATGGAATAGGAAGAATAGCTTCATGTTTTCTCAGTACAATAAAAAGTATTGACAACAATGATTCAGATAAGCATTTAATTATCTCATAAATAAAAGCAATTTACTATGGAGGATATATGAAAAGGATATTGTTGATTATGATGTTAGCTCTTATGAGCTTTTTATTGCTCGCACAGGATTCATTTGAAGACTTTGCCAAGCAAGACCAACAGGGATTTCAGAATTTCTATGAGAAGGAAGCTAAAGAGATGGCAAACTTCCATTCCCAACAGGATTCACTTTTCATTCAATTTCAGAAAGACATTGAAAATATGTGGAAAACTTACAAAGAATCGACACCTAAAACATGGGTAAGTTATACAAAAGGTTTCGAGGGAAGAAGTGAAGTTGATTTTGAAAAGGGTAAGGTTCAAGTAGAGGCAGTAGTTGACCCCAAAGAAGATAAAAGCAAAGAGAAAGCAAAAGCCATCGTTAAGGAGCAGTTGAAATCAATTCTGCAAGAGAAAGATGATACCGGTAAGCCCATCCTTGAAGGTCAGGTTCAATCTCCTGATAACAAAGAGCAGGCAATTGACGATAAAAATCTTGATAAGATAGCAGAGGAAGTTGTCAACAATGCTAAGACAGAGGAAGTAAAGGGAGCAGATGGTAAGATGCGAACGGTTTATAAGATAGACCTTGAGCTAATGCCGAATCAAGTACAAAAGCGTGCAAGACACTATCTTCCAACTGTATTTAAAAGCTGTGAGAAATTCGGAGTGGATGCCCCGCTTGCTCTGGCTATAATTGAGACAGAATCCTCCTTCAATCCAAAGGCTTATAATCGTACCGGAAATGCTTACGGACTTATGCAAATTGTTCCTAAATATGCAGGTCAAACGATGAATAAAGAATTACATAAAACGAATAAACCACCTACATCAGACCAACTTTTCGACCCGGATTTCAATGCCGAGATGGGGATTGGTTATCTGAGTTGGATTGCTAAGAATAAATGGGGTGATGTAAAGAACAAAAGAAACCTTTATTATGCTGTAACTTGCAGTTATAATGGGGGATGGGGTACCATTTATAAAGCTATGACCGGTGTGATGAATAAAATTGGTCAGAAACGCTGGGATAAAATGATGAAAGACCTCAATGAAATGGATAGTGAAGAGCTATTCAAAAAGCTTAGA
>JAFGVF010000244.1 GCA_016938155.1 Candidatus Cloacimonadota bacterium | reverse complement strand
GAAAATGCAGATAAATATGAATTCTATAAGCAGATGATAGAGGAAAACGAGTTGAAGCTGAGAGTCTGTTGGCATTTTCCCTCGGAGAGATTAGACCAAATGATTGCTAATAAAACAATTTCTTATACCGGTGATGAGCGATTGAAGATAGGAGGGATGAAGATATTTATGGATGGCTCTCTGGGTTCGCAAAGTGCCTGGATGTTTGACCCCTATCAAGGTACTGAGAACACAGGAATGCCTCTGATGAGTGAAGAAGAGCTTTATTCACTGGTAAAGAAAGGCGTTGATAATGGAATCAGCAGTACGGTACATGGAATCGGTGATAGATGTAATCATGTAATTTTAAGTGTTTTCGATCGAATCAGACGAGAAACCGGTGAAACATCTCATCATAGAATTGAGCATTTACAGTGTATTAGGAAAGAAGATTTTCAATTAATCAAAGATAATAGGGTATATTGTGCCGTTCAACCGGTACACATAAAGTCTGATGTGGCAAATATCAAGAGATACTGGGCACATTGCATGGAAAATGTATATCCGTTTAAGAGTTTAAAAGACTATGGGATAAGTATGGGTTTTGGTTCAGATGCTCCTGTGGAAACAATAAACCCTTTCGAGGGGATTTTTGCTGCTGTGGAAAGAAAATACTTGAATAATCCCGAGGATGAGTCCTGGCAACCGATGGAAAGACTATCTTTGTCAGATGCTCTGAGTTATTACACTATAGAAGCAGCCAAAGGCTCGTGTTCTGAAGAATTCAGAGGAACCATAACAGAGGGAAAATCAGCAGACCTGATTGTAATCGAAAAGCTTCCGGGATTGGTTTCTGAAACTAAGGATTATTCTGCATGGTTGGAAGCAGAAACTAAATTAACAATGATTAACGGAGAAATTGTACGCAATCTTCTTGAGATGCAATAACCCAAGATATAAATACTTCGGGCTGGAGTACACAGACACAAAGCATTTTAATAACCTATTGAAAATCAGTATGATGAGTAAACTTAATTTCAAGAGACACCGTAGTAAATTGACTCAAGTTAAGATGTTAACCAATAATTACTTGACATTAACTAATACGGGATGTTATTGTGAAAATGCAGAATTATATATAGTGAAAAATTGTTTATGGAATAACTTTTTATTGTGATTTCAGGAAAATGATTATATTTTAAATGAGGCAGAATATCGTGTATAATGTAATAGAGAAAGCATTTAAAGAAGCAGAACAACTCTTGCATGATTTTATCTTGAAACAGAATTTAGATGAGATGCAAAGAATAGTGGAAATGCTTGCGAAAGGTTTTTTAGAAGGTAACAAAGTAATTATCTTCGGAAATGGAGGCAGTGCAACAGATGCAATGCATTTTGCTGAAGAGTTTACAGGAAGGTTTCGAAAAAACCGTAAAGCGTTACCGGCAATTGCCATAAGCGATAGTTCGCATATTACATGTGTTGGTAATGATTTTGGATTTGATGATATCTTCTCAAGAGGAGTGGAAGCTTATGCAAAGCCCGGAGATATTGTAATCGGGCTTTCGACAAGCGGTAACTCTGCTAATATAGAGAAAGGTTTAAAAGTAGCCAAGGAATTAGGGGCTGTCACCGTAACTTTGTTGGGCAAAGACGGAGGCAGATTGAAAGGGGAATGTGATTATGAGCTTATTGTTCAAGGAATCACATCAGACAGAATTCAGGAAATTCACATGATGATTTTACATATCATCATTGAAGGGGTTGAAAGAATCCTTTTTCCGGAGAACTATTAAAAAAAGAGTGGGTATATGAAAGTGAAAAGTTTGATAATTTATTTAGTTTTTGCCCTATGCGTTGTAACACTAAGTGCAGAGTTAAGAAATGTTGCTCCCGTGCTTGATATCTCATACGAGCCTGTAATGACAACTATTCTTGAAGGAGAGTATGACAATGCAGGTAATTCATTAGCAGAGATAATCAATCCTGCTTCCATAGTTGATGGTGATGGGAATTCTGTAGTCGCCATAGCTGTAAAAGCCGATGATAACACTGATGGGATATGGCAATATTCCTTAAATAATGGAGCCAGTTGGTTTGATTTTACTGCACTGACTGGGCAGATTGTTAGTTTCCCAACTGCTGCCAGATTGCTTGATGGTTCTCTAACGGGTGCACAAACTAATCGTGTAAGATTTGTTCCGGCAGTTGACTATCCAGACACACTTGCATGGACACCACCGGAGATATCATATGATGGTAGGTCAAGCTTCAATTTCAGAGCATGGGACAGATCAAACGGGATTACAGGTTTAACCGCAGATACATCTCTAAACGGAGGCAGTACTGCTTTCAGTTCTCTATCAGATGTCGTGAGAATAGTTGTTTCAGCAGTCAACGATGACCCTATTCTTTACTATCAGGGACAGGAAGTAACGGGTGTTGTTCATATGGGATTTTCAATCGATGAAGACACTTCATTCCATTTTCAACCGGGGCAATGCAATGTTGATGACCCGGATATGGGAGATAATCAGATAATATTTAATGTTCAAGCTACAAAAGGAATACTTCAATTTGTAGGTGTCCGCGAAAGATTCATCTCAGGTAATGGTACTTCCAATGTTACAATAGTCACAGATATTCCTGAGTTGAACTATATCCTCGATGAATGCAGCAATTATATTCCAAATCTAAATGCTAACTCTACGGAAGTATTAACAATCAGACTTAATGACCAGGGTTGGACAGGAATCGGAGGTGGAGAAGACCAGATTCATCTTCATACATTCTGGATTAATCCTATTAACGATGCTCCTGTTTTGAATACATCATTTTCACCGTCATTAACAACCATTCAGGAGGATGATGTCGATAATCAGGGCAACAGTGTCGGCAGTATTATTCCCAACGGCTCAATCACAGATGTTGATACACTTGCCGTTGAAGCAATAGCCATTACCGGGGTAGATAATCGAAACGGTCATTGGGAATACTCTCTTGATGATGGAGTGAATTGGATTTATATCAGCGATGAATTGGACACTATCAGCAGTTTTGAAAACAATGCCCTCTTATTAGACGGTACATTAACAGGTGTACTTAGGCACAGAGTAAGATTCTTACCGGCACCTGATTTCTATGGCACATCAACTTTTACTTTCAGGGCTTGGGATATAACAGAGGGAAACAGTGGAACAAGATTTGATGCCACTATTAATGGTGGGATAACAAGTATCAGTGCTGTATCAGATGCTGCAAGTATAACCGTCTCATCCATTAATGATGTTCCCGCTTTATACTATAAAGGTCAGCATGAGGCAGATACTTTACAGGTTTTTATACCAATTACTTCACCCATGGTTCATTTGTTTGTAGCAGAAGATTCTCTTGATATAGTCGATCCGGACATTGGAACCAATGTAATGATGGCTAATATTATCTCTCAAAAAGGGACAATGACTTTTCATAATCTAAGCTCACGCTATATATCCAATAATGGTTCAAACAATGTTACCGTAACCGGAACGCTAAGTGAACTTAATTCCAGATTGGACAATGTTACTTATCAAGCACCTGTCGGAGAAACAGGTTATGATTTTATAGATTTTGTGATGAGCGATTTCGGTTATTCCGGGGCAGGTCCTGTTCTAAATATCAGTAATATGATGTGGATTCAGTTAACGAATGAATCTCCTGTTTATGACAGTATTCCAATAACGACAGCTTATGAAGACTCACTTTATGAGTATCTGATTTATACAAGCGATGCAGATACAAATAGAGTTTGGATAGATGCTTCACTATTACCGAATTGGCTGACAATTACCGATAATGGCGATAATACAGCTTTATTATCAGGTATTCCTACAAATGATGATGTAGGTGCTAATCCTGTATCTCTTGATATCTGGGATTGGGTAACACCGGATGCACCAGTTCATCAGGATTTTATTATCAATGTAGTAAATACAAACGATGCTCCTCACTTTACTTCTGTGCCTGTATTGCAGGTAGATGAGGGGAGTTTATATCAATACTTTGTTACTGCAGAAGATATTGATGGAGGAAGCTCACTTACATTGGCGGCGACAGTTATGCCCACCTGGATGAACTTTGTTGATAATGGAGACGGGACAGGTCTGCTTTCAGGTACACCGCTTAATATGCATGTTGGATTCCACCCTGTAACTTTAACTCTCACAGACGGAATTATTGATGCTACTGTAAATCAGATTTTCAATGTTGAGGTAATCGATGTCAATAGTGCTCCATATGTAAATGTACCGATACCTGACCAAACAGCAGAAGAGGATTTCACACCGGATATAGTCCTAAATATGGATAACTATTTTGCGGATGTTGATCCAGGCACAACACTATACTATTCTGTAGTTTATGATACTTTACAGATTTCTGCGGAAATTGTGGACTCGGATTTGATTTTATCACCGATTCCTGATTGGAACGGGACAACTGAGTTAACAGTAACTGCTGATGACAGGCATGCTTCCGCCGGAAGACGCTCACCAAGAACAAGGGATATAACAACAGACAGTTTCTTTGTTACACTCACTCCTTTTAATGATGCACCGAGATTTGTAACCGCACCTGTAAGAGTTGTTACTGAAAATACTACCTACAACTATAATGCCAGAGCAATTGAAGTTGATGCTGGAGACCCGATATTTATGGGTGCTTCAGTTTTACCGACCTGGATGACATTCACTGATATTGGCAATGGACGGGGGTTATTAACAGGACCAGCTACATCCGCCCTTTTGGGATATCATCCGGTTACATTAACAGCAACGGATAATATTATTCCAACTCCGGCAACACAATCTTTTAATGTGTATGTTAACAGTATTCCAATTTATACAACGACACCGGTATTAAGTGTGGATGAAGACAGCTTCTACATTTATAATATAGGTGCAACAGACAATAATCCTGATGCTGTACTTGCTTTTAGTGCAGTCGGTTTGCCATCTTGGTTGACTCTGGTTGACAATGGTGATGGGACAGCTGTTCTCTCAGGTACACCACTGAATGAGGATGTTGGAAATAATTCCGTTACAATTCGTCTTTCAGATGGCTTTGTCTCAACTCCTGTGTTACAAACATTTACGATAAATGTTATCAATACAAATGATGCTCCATATTTTACCAGTGCACCTGAAACAATCAGCAATGTTGGGTTTGATTATATCTATAATATTACTGCTGCTGATGACGATGTAACTGATAATCTTCAATTTGCCTCTTCTGTTTTACCAACTTGGTTAACATTAATAGATAATGGGGATAGAACAGCTTCTTTGCAGGGACATCCTTTACCTAGTGATGAGGGACTTGAAAATATTACCCTGTATTTAACCGATGGTAACATAGTAATACCTGTAGAACAGAATTTCATTCTCGAAGTAAGAGATGAGAATGTT
>JAFGVF010000243.1 GCA_016938155.1 Candidatus Cloacimonadota bacterium | reverse complement strand
GACAACCATCCTTTGAAGGTGGCATTCTAAAACATATTTCAGAGGATAAGTTTAATTTAGCAACTAATTTCACCATGGGTTATTACAAAGCTGTAACTTGGAGGTAATCTCTAACACTATGGATATCTTACTTATTATATTACTTAATGCAGGGCTTGCGATAATACCTGCAACCATTGCGAGGAACAAGGGTTATAAGCCCTTTTGGTTCTGGGCTTTTGGTTTCATGGTTTCTTTCCTTATTGCCCTAATTTGGGTTTTGTTGATGAAACCAGGTTGGCAGAAGAAGTGTCCTCATTGTTGTGAAATGATTAAGCCAGATGCAAAAGTATGTAGATACTGTGGTCGTAATATCTCAGCAGGTGTAGGAGCAAGCGATATTTAGAATTTCACTTACAACTAGGTCTTAAAGGGAAATACCACAGGAAAACAATAAATAGAACAGTATGATGAAGCCATTTGAGTTCTGGATAATTTCATTTGCAGCTGGCATGTTTATAACATCGTGTGTTCAGAAGCAGTCAGAAATTAAAGCTGTTAAAGAGGCTGAGGATTCTATTAAAATAGCGAGAAGTGATTCAATTATCGAATTATCAAATGCCAAACTTATTACACTAAAATCTATTACAGATCAACTACTTGTATATTATGAGCAGCTTGAAACCAAAAAAATAACAAGTGAAAGGTATTCTTCTTTAACCAATCCATTAAAATCGAGGCGAGATTCTCTGGCAAATTACTTACAGGCTGAACATATTACTGAGCTTAATCGATATAATGATAGCGTGGCTCGGCAAGTGACTATCAGAATAATGGAGTTTAAGAAAAGTCATCCTAAACTATTCCCTCAAGATTTAATACCAGCAATCGATAACGAACCACAAACCTATAGGGAAAAAATAGAAGAATTCGTTAAAAAGAAGGACTTCATTGGCATGTACAAGCTTATGTATGGTGAGCCAGACTCGGAGTCTGATTATATTGATGGACATATTAGGATAAAGACTTTAACCTGGTATTGTGCAGCAAAAAAGTATCGTTCCGTGGATTTTAAATACTATGATGGTATATGGTACAAACAATCAGAGTTTACTACTAACTGTATTGATTAGTCAATTCACATTTGTTTTTACCTTATTGCTTTAATCATTATTTTTTTCATAATCGGGGAGTCAAATTAAATCTGGCTCTCAAAACATTGTACATATTCAAAATTTGGCTATAAATTAGCCATATATGAAAACACTAATCATACACCCCAAAGACCCTTCAACGGATTTCCTTTCACCAATCTATGCACCCATAATGACCAAAACCGTTGTAAAAGGTGGTATAACCAAATCAGGCTTACACAGATTTATTGAAACTCACGATAGGGTGATAATGCTCGGACATGGAGCCCCATTCGGACTATTGAACCCAGGACAGTTCCCTGATGCTGGCCTGTTCATTATCGATGGATCAATGACAGAACTATTGACAACCAAATCAAACTGCATTTTTATCTGGTGTCATGCCGATCAGTTCCTTACACGATATGGACTTTCAGGGCTTTGCTCTGGGATGTTCATCAGCGAGATGGGAGAATCAGACATGTATGGGTTTGACAATATTGATATAGCGATGATTAACCAATCAAATGAGACATTCTCATTCATTATGTCGAAATACATCAACGAACCGATTGATGTCCTGTATCAATCACTATTGAAAGAATATGAAGTGGTGGCAAGATCAAATCCTATCGCCAGATTTAATATTGAACGATTGTACCTCCTTTCCGATGGTATAAATCAGAGCCTAATAAAGGAGGCTGTTTAGAGAATATTCATTGTTTTCCACAAGAGCTCTGTTGTCTTATAGGTGGTTTTCCCAGACACCATTCTTATTGACCTAATAGCAGTTGGCGTTCAATAACTAAGTTGTTTATCGAATTATGCCCATCTATTTGGGGCTTAAGATACTAGGCTATGGATAACTAAAGTAGAATTTTTATTTGTAAATATTGAACTGCCAGCCATCCCCCCTATACAGAGGTTCGAAATTCGAAACTGGATTTAATCAGAGATGTATGAACAATTTCGAGGTTTGAAGAAATATTATCGGCCGTCCGAGAATAGATTCTCTTTTAATCAAAAATCTATTCTGTTTTTTATAAGCGTTTTTTTCATAATATGAAGTCATAACTTGTTTAAAAGGTATAATTTTATAAATGCAATCCGATCTTACACAATCTTAAAATGAATAAACAAAAGGATTTGGTAATCCTATTCGAGACTATGGTGGATGATAAATCTTCCATAGCCAAACCAAAAAGGACAGAAATCAATAAAATTGGCGATAAGCTCATGTTAGGGCATAGTCAATTTAATGAAATTCTTCTTTTATTAGGTTTCGATAGGGTCTATCCTGGCTTTTTTCAATATCTAGTTGATGGCACTATTGATTATAAAGATGGCTCTGCAATTGAGTCACTTCAAGCCCTTGAAAAAGGAGTCGAGCGATTTAGGACCCTCGCCCTGCTTTGGTTTGGAAATATAAAATTTGCATTTAAAGCTCTTAGCAAGGACCCATATGAATTGGAACTAAAGGTCACCGACACAAGACCTTGGAAAAAGAGTTACTACATCTCAAGACATCCACCAATCAGTGATATTGACAACATTCCAGCAGAGAAGACTTATTTCCTCGGGTATCTGATAGCTGATAAGCTTAAGGAAAGGATTAGAAAAGATAAGAATGACCTTGAGGCTAGAACCCTATATAAAGAGATGGGAGAATATCTTAAAATCGGGAAAAAGAACCAACTGGCTTATTTGTCGTCTGATCATCTTGATGTGTATGTTGCTACTTCAATGAGACTAGAGCACGAATATATATTTGTAAGTCGATTTGTAGCCAATGTCTTTTCAAAACCGATCCTCTCGGAACTCAAAATTAGGTGGTTTGATCCGACGCAAGCATATTGCGATGATAGAATTGATAAGGGATTATCAGAAGCCCTGATGCTTAAAAGAGCAAAATGCACACTGTACTTAGTCCAGGAATCAGATACTTTTGGTAAAGACTCCGAGCTTGCATCAACTTTAGCACAGGGAAAACCTGTTGTCGCATATGTCCCGCATGGAAATAAAAAATATGTCGATGGTTTATTAAGTAACTTAAAGAAGCTGAATCCCAAGAAGAGCGAAATAGATATTGTCTTAGAACAACTTGAGGTTTTTAAGCCTTCTTTAGCATGGAATGATAAAAAGGTTATGTCATGGTTGTCTGATAGAAATAATACTAATTTGGCGGAAGCAAAAAAGCACCTCTACGAGGTGGTCAAAAAACACTACGATAAAAGGGCTGACACTCTGACCGAAACCCACCCTCTAGGCATACAGGTGAACCTCATTTCTGGTGTTGCTAATGGAGTATTAGTGGTTAGAAATGAGAGTGACTGCGCGAAGCTAATTCATTCAATATTATTGAATGATATGAAGTTTGAAATATGTACTAAGGTTGTTAGGAGAGAAAAATATGTTTATCTTAGAGAGACGATTTCTAAGTCCATATTCAGAGTAAAAACAGGTGATCGATTACTTGATAATTCATTTTGGAATTTTTATACAGAACCACAGTATTGATAGAAAAAACCCTGATTGCAATGACAAAAAAAACTATCGAAAAACATTCAAGCCCATATGATCTAAGTACAAATGGGGGCTTTAAGAGACAGTCTCCTCCTACCACAAATACAAAACCGAGGACCCCTTATGATCTCAATAGGGCTGCAAGAAGAAATCCTTGTTCCAATGGCTTTCGTACTCTCGAAAGGAATAGTTGATATAACTCATGTAGAGTTAATCTAAAGCCTCAAAGTATGGGGCTTTTTTTGTTTGAAATGCTTAAGAATAATCAAACCCGAGAAAAGAGCAATCCTAATCTACATTAAAGCATTTAAAGACAAAAGTATAATACCTACCTTTAAAGGTTGTTTTATTTCTGTTTATCTATATTACTATGAGCTTTAGTACAGTACTCGAAAAGTATCGTAACCTTTCTTATACTGAAAAAGAAAAAGGCACTCGATTTGAAAGGCTGATGCAAGCATATCTTAAAACAGATCCTAAGTATGCTTACAAGTTCAAACATGTTTGGCTTTGGGAAGAATTTCCAGCAAAAAATGACTTGGGTGGAAGCGATACTGGAATAGACTTAGTTGCGCTGACACATGAAGGTGACTATTGGGCTATCCAATGCAAGTGTTATCAAGAGACCACAGTAATTGATAAGGGGACTGTAGATTCTTTCCTGGCCACTTCAAGCCGTAAATTCAAAAACGAACAGTCCCAGGCAGTCGGATTTGCAGTCCGCCTTTGGATTTCCACAACAAATAAATGGGGGCCCAATGCCACGAATGCGTTAAAAAACCAAAATCCGCCTGTTACAAGAATAAACCTATATGATTTACAGGAGGCGCCAGTAGATTGGGTAAAGCTTGAGAGTGGAATACATGGTGAGAAATCGAGAAAAACAGACCGTCACATAAGGCCACATCAAAATGAAGCCTTAGAGAAGGCTCACGAATACTTCAAAACTAATGACCGTGGGAAGTTGATTATGGCCTGCGGGACTGGGAAAACCTTTAATGTTCTTCGGATAGCTGAACATGAGACCAATGGTAAAGGCACGATATTATATCTTGTACCTTCCATTTCGCTATTGGGTCAGATTCTGCGTGAATGGACAACTTATGCCCAGGAACCGATTAACTCAATCTGCATTTGTTCTGACCCAGAAGTATCTCTAAGTAAAACAAAAAATGAAGATACTGATAGCTTTAGTGTAGTTGATTTAGCATTACCCGCTTCCACAGATGTACAAGATATAATCCGCCAGTTCCGATATTATAAAGGGAACGGAAGCAAGGGTATGACGGTTGTTTTTTCCACCTACCAGTCAATAGAGGTAATCTCTTCAACTCAGAGGAAGCTTCGTAAGGAGCTACCTGAAGTTGATCAATTCGACCTGATTATTTGTGATGAAGCCCATCGAACCACTGGTGTTACTCTGAAAGGAGATGATGAATCTGCATTTGTCAAAGTTCATGACAATGATTTCATCAAAGCAAAGAAAAGGCTCTATATGACAGCCACTCCACGGCTTTACAGTGACGATATTAAAAGTAAAGCAGCACAGGCTGATGCAGTTTTGTGTTCCATGGATGATATTGCGATGTATGGGGATGAAATTTATAGAATCGGATTTGGTGAAGCAGTAGAAAAGGATTTGCTTACGGATTATAAAGTCCTTATCCTCACGCTTAGCGATAAAGATGTACCCCCTGCGGTTCAAAAAATGATTGCAGACAAGGAAAGCGAGATTAATACAGATGATGCCAGCAAGTTAATCGGCTGTATTAACGCTCTTTCAAAGCAGATACTGGGTGATGAAGGGATTATAAAGGATAGTGACCCTGAACCCATGAGGAGAGCAGTGGGGTTCTGTCAAAGTATTGCAGTATCCAAAAAGATAACTGCCACATTTAATACAGCCACATCAGCCTACATTACCTCCCTCCCTGAAGAGAAGAAGTCTAGCATGGTTTCTCTTGAATCAAAACATATTGATGGAACAATGTCCGCCCCACAAAGGGATGAATTACTGGGTTGGTTGAAATCAGATATTTACGAGAATGAATGTCGGATATTAACAAATGTAAAGTGTCTGAGTGAAGGGGTTGATGTTCCTTCACTTGATGCAGTTTTATTTTTATCAGCCAGAAACAGCCAGGTTGATGTTGTACAATCGGTAGGCAGGGTAATGAGGAAATCCCCTGGGAAGAAATATGGATATATAATAATTCCTGTGGTTGTCCCTACCAATATTGATGCTGCCCAAGCCCTGGATGACAATGAACGGTACAAGGTTGTATGGACAGTATTGAACGCCTTACGCGCTCACGATGACCGTTTTAATGCAACTATCAACAAGATAGAACTCAACAAAAGCAGACCACTCAATATACTTGTTGGTAGGCCAGAGTATTCCTTCAGGGAGGATGGATCTCCTGTTGGATGGCAGGAAGATGAAGCCCTATACGAAACATCAAAGGATATCAGTCGACAACTTGCTCTTCAATTTGAGCAGCTTCAGAGTGTTGTCTTTGCGAGAATGGTACTGAAGGTTGGGGACAAACGATATTGGGAACAATGGGCCAGGAATGTAGCTGAGATCGCAGAGCGTCAGGTTGTGAGAATGAATCGGCTTGTTAAGGATGAAGGAAAACATCAACAAGCATTTGAAAAATTTCTCTCAGGGTTACGGAAAAATATAAATCCAAGTATATCCGAGCAGGAAGCTATTGAAATGTTGAGCCAGCATATCATCACAAAACCTGTTTTTGAGGCTTTATTTGAGGGATATTCTTTCGTCAAACAGAATTCTATTTCAGTCTCCATGCAGAAAATGCTGGACTTATTGGAAGAGCAAGCTATTGAAAAAGATACTGAGACCCTGAACAAGTTCTATGAGTCCGTTAAAATGAGGGCGGCTGGTATTGATAATGCAGAGGGGAAACAAAGAATAATTATTGAATTATATGACAAGTTCTTTAAGACTGCATTCCCAAAGATGGTTGAGAGGCTGGGTATTGTTTATACTCCAGTCGAATTGGTAGATTTTATCCTACAATCTGTCGATGTGGTTTTGAAGAAAGAATTTAACCGCAATCTTAGCGATGAAAACATTCATATTCTGGATCCCTATACAGGTACGGGGACATTCATAACAAGATTACTGCAAAGTGGACTGATTGAGGAAAAAGATTTAAGACGGAAGTATGAGAATGAGATTCATGCAAACGAAATTGTACTATTGGCCTATTATATTGCTGCCGTTAATATTGAGAATGCTTTCCATGATGTCATGAATATGGCGGAATTCCTGCCATTCGACGGAATATGTCTAACAGATACGTTTCAATTGGGAGAAACAGAGGATGGAGAAAAGCTCTTTTCCGAGATGTTCCCGCAGAACTCAAAGCGTGTACAGCGTCAGAAGAAGGCACCTCTGAAAGTTATCATTGGTAATCCACCCTATAGCGTCGGACAGAAATCAGCAAATGATAATGCTCAGAATCAGATTTATCCCAAGCTAGATGCAAAAATTGCAGAAACATATGCCAGAGAGTCATCCGCTGGACTAAACAAATCCTTATACGATCCTTATATCAAAGCATTCCGTTGGGGAACAGACAGGTTGGATAAGACGGGTGGTATTATATGTTATGTGTCTAATGCGGGATGGCTCGATGGGAACAGCACAGATGGTTTTCGTAAATGTTTGGAAAGAGAATTCTCTTCCATTTATGTTTTTAATTTAAGGGGAAATCAAAGAACCAGCGGAGAATTGAGTCGAAAAGAAGGTGGTAAAATATTTGGATCTGGATCTCGGACACCAATATCCATCACATTGTTAGTAAAAAATCCAAATGTAAAAACAGAACGGGCTGTAATTCATTACCACGAAGTTGAGGATTATTTAAGTAGGGAGGAGAAGTTGGCAATTGTCAAAAAATTCAATTCTGTAAGTAATCCTCAGATGAAATGGGTAACACTTAAACCTAACGAACACGGAGATTGGTTAAGTCAAAGGAATGAAGTATTTAAGGAATTTATTCCCATGTCTCCCAATAAAAAGTTTAATGCATCTGAAAAAAGTTTCTTCGTTGCACAATCAAATGGCATATTAACTGCAAAGGATAGTTGGCTTATAAACTCCTCCCAGTCAAATCTATCTCGCAATGTAAAAAACATGATCACATTCTATAATGAGCAAAGAATTAAGTATTTTAAAGCAAAGGAGGAAGGGAATAAGACTCGTTTAGAAGATTTTATTAATTATGACTCATCTCGTATTTCTTGGTCGGATTTGTTTATAAGAGATGCTGAAAAGAATATTCCCTATGATTATATTGAAGATAGGATATATCCTATGAATTACCGCCCATTTAACAAACAGAAATTTTGCTACGATAAAAAGCTAATTCAAAGGACATATCAAATGCAGAGGTTATTCCCAAATGGTAATGATAATAACCTAGTCATTTGTGTTTCTTGTATGAGCTCAACAAAAGGAATTTCAGTTTCAGTAACGGATTCAATTGTTGATTATCATTATAACGGCGACACTCAGTGTTTCCCTCTTTATTTCTATGACGAGCGTCTAAAACAAATCCGAAGCTTATTCGATGAAGATCATGATAGTGAATGTATTCGAAGAGATGGAGTGAGCGATTTCAT
>JAFGVF010000242.1 GCA_016938155.1 Candidatus Cloacimonadota bacterium | reverse complement strand
TTCTTATGCCGGACAGCTTATGACTCTCACTTATCCGTTAGTGGGTAACTATGGAGTTCCGCCGTTTACTTTTGAATCAAACGGATTAGCCACTTTGATGGAAAGTGAAAGAATTCATGCTGAAGCAATTATTGTTAGTGATTATTCTTATGAATTTAGTCACTGGAACGCTAAAGAAAGTTTAGCAGACTGGCTTAAACGCGAAAAAGTACCAGGTATTACCGGTATTGATACTCGTGAGCTAACTAAAGTATTAAGAGAACATGGCGTTATGATGGGCAAAATCATCTTTGATGACGATGCGGAGCACACAATAGAAGCAACTTATAGTGGTGTTAACTACGTTGATCAAGTTTCATGTAAAGAGATTATCAGATACAATGAAGGAACTGATAAGAAAAAAGTAGTACTTGTAGACTGTGGAGTAAAAACAAATATAATTAGATGTTTACTTAAACGTGATGTCGAGGTAATCAGAGTTCCATGGGACTACGATTTTACAAATCTTCAATATGACGGATTGTTTATCAGTAACGGTCCTGGTGATCCAGATACATGTGATGCTGCTGTTCAAAATATCAGAAAAGCAATGCAAAACCAGAACTTACCTATTTTCGGTATATGCATGGGAAACCAATTGCTATCAAAAGCGGGGGGAGCATCAATTTATAAATTAAAATATGGGCATAGAAGTCACAATCAACCTGTGAGAATGGTAGGTACTAATCGTTGTTTCATCACAAGCCAGAATCATGGTTACGCAGTTGATAACAATACCTTAACTACTGATTGGGAACCATTATTTATAAATATGAATGATGGATCAAATGAGGGTATCAAACATAAAAAGAACCCTTGGTTCTCTGCACAGTTCCATCCTGAGGCGGCCAGTGGACCGACTGATACAGGATTTTTATTTGATGAGTTTGTTGCACTTCTAAAATAACAGAATAATGAGAAAAGATATAAAGAAAGTTTTGCTGCTAGGTTCTGGTGCCCTTAAAATTGGAGAAGCCGGTGAGTTTGATTATTCAGGCTCACAAGCCTTAAAAGCCTTAAAAGAAGAAGGTATTGAGACTATTCTTATTAATCCTAACATAGCAACCGTACAAACAAGTGAAGGCGTAGCTGATCAAATATACTTTTTACCTGTCACTCCTTACTTTGTAGAAAAGGTCATTCAAAAAGAAAAGCCGCAAGGAGTTTTACTTGCTTTTGGTGGACAGACAGCATTAAATTGTGGAGTGGAACTTTATAAATCAGGCGTACTTGAAAAGTATGATTTAGAAGTGCTAGGTACTCCTGTACAAGCAATTATAGATACTGAAGATCGTGAACTCTTTGTTAGAAAGCTCGATGAGATTAATGTTAAGACTATTAAGAGTGAAGCCGTAAATAATATACCCGATGCTCGAAGAGCTGCTAAGGAATTAGGTTATCCGGTTATCATTCGTGCTGCTTATGCTTTAGGAGGATTAGGATCCGGATTCTGTGATAATGAAGAAGAACTCGATAAAATTGCTGAAAAGGCATTTTCATTTTCTCCTCAAGTATTAGTAGAGAAAAGTCTTAAAGGTTGGAAAGAAGTTGAATACGAAGTAGTAAGAGACTGTTATGATAACTGTATTACAGTTTGTAACATGGAGAACTTTGACCCATTGGGTATTCATACAGGAGAATCTATAGTAATCGCTCCATCACAGACATTAACTAATGCCGAATATCACAAATTGCGCGAATTGGCTATTCGTATTATTCGTCACATTGGAATTGTTGGTGAGTGTAATGTACAATACGCTTTTGATCCTGAATCGGAAGATTATCGCGTCATTGAAGTAAATGCAAGATTGAGCCGTTCTTCTGCTTTAGCATCTAAAGCAACAGGTTACCCATTAGCTTTTGTCGCTGCCAAATTAGGATTGGGTTACGGTCTTTTTGATCTTAAAAATTCAGTAACTAAAACTACATCAGCTTTCTTTGAACCTGCACTTGATTATGTAGTCTGTAAGATACCTCGCTGGGATTTAGGTAAATTTCATGGTGTTGATAGAGAATTAGGCTCTTCAATGAAATCAGTAGGTGAAGTAATGGCTATTGGCAGAACATTTGAGGAAGCCATTCAAAAGGGTCTTCGAATGATTGGACAAGGTATGCATGGGTTCGTTGGTAATAAAGAATTGGTAATTGAAGATATTGACAAATCTTTAAGAGAGCCAACAGACAAACGAATCTTTGTGATATCAGAAGCATTTAGAGCCGGATATACCATTGATCAAATTCGCGAGCTTACCAAAATAGATAAGTGGTTCCTTGATAAATTGATGAATATCTATCAGACTTCGAAAGAATTAAATAAATGGGGGAATAATAACAAACAAATAGCCTCTCTTTCATCTGATCTTCTGATGAAAGCCAAGAAACAAGGATTTTCTGATTTCCAAATAGCTCGTGCTATAGGTTTTGACGGTGATATGGAAGAAGGGATACTTTCTGTCAGAAATTATAGAAAAAGCATT